>NZ_PSYR01000001.1:300000-520000 GCF_003333315.1 Acidiferrobacter thiooxydans | reverse complement strand
TAGGCCCGCGCCCTTCAGCGCCTGCGCTATGCCAAGTCCTTCCGGAGGGATGACAAGCATACGCTCGTCGATGGTCTCCGGTAAAGCCTTTCGGCTGAAAACCGCCAGGAAACGCTCCTGGCTGTTATCGGCTTGGGCAACGCCATGGAACCGCGCCACAAGCTCATGGGCTAGCGCGAGTTTCACGTCCCTTGGGTTGGCGGCATTATCCACAGATCGACGGAGCTCGTCTAGCGCGTTTTGCGGGCGCAGCGACAAAAGGGTGTAATAGCGCCACATCAGGGTATCGGAGATCGACATGACCTTGCCGAACATGATGTCGGGGTGGTCTGATATGCCGATCGCATTCCCTAGTGATTTAGACATCTTCTGGACACCGTCGGTACCCTCCAGGATAGGGAGCGTGATGACCACCTGCGGGGACTGACCATAGGTGCGCTGGAGCTCGCGGCCCACGAGCAGGTTGAATCGCTGGTCGGTCCCACCCAGCTCGACGTCGGCCTGCAGCGCCACGGAGTCGTAGCCTTGTATGAGGGGGTAGAGAAACTCGTGGACGGCGATCGGCTGATGATCGGCATAGCGTTTCGCAAAATCGTCTCGTTCCAAGAGACGCGCCACCGTGTAATGCGAGGCCAGACGCACGAGTTCGTACGTCCCAAGGGTCCCCATCCATTGGGAATTGAATACCACCTCGGTGCGCGAGCGGTCGAGAATCTTGAAGACCTGCTGCTCGTAACTCTCGGCATTACGTGCCACATCCTCGGCCGAAAGCGGGGGGCGTGTGGCATTCTTGCCCGTGGGATCGCCGATTCGCCCCGTGAAGTCCCCGATCAGAAACAAAACGCTATGCCCGAGGTCCTGAAACTGGCGCAGCTTGCGCAAAAGCACAGTGTGCCCAAGATGCAGGTCCGGGGCCGTGGGATCGAAGCCGGCCTTGATACGTAGCGGCCGACCAAGGGCGAGCTTTTCGCGCAACTCCGGCTCGGAAACGATGTCGGCGGTACCCATCCGGATGATGGACAGCGCCTCCTCTACGGCGGCCTTCACGATCAACTACCTCCTTTGACAGCGTCAAGGTTACCATAGCGACCATGCCGGGCAGGAGCGGGACCAGGACGGATTACTACATCGGGCTCATGTCGGGCACGAGCGGGGACGGTGTGGACGCCGTGTGCGTGCATTTCGATGAGCACGGGCCGCGGGTCGTGCTCGCCGCGCACAGCTACCAACCCTACCCGGAACCACTGCGCCAGCGCCTGCTCGCGCTCATGGTCCCGGGAGACAATGAGATCGAGCGCATGGGCGCGCTCGAGGAGGAGCTCGCGGAGATATTCGCGGTGGCGAGCAGCGAGGTCCATCGCAAGGCCGGACTTGCGGCCAGCGATATTGCCGCCATAGGCTCGCATGGGCAGACCATCCGCCATCGGCCGCGCGGGCCCCATGCCTTCACTGTGCAGATCGGCAACCCAGCGCGCATTGCCGAACGCACCGGTATTGCCACCGTCGCCGATTTCCGGCGCCGCGACATGGCCGCGGGCGGCCAGGGGGCGCCGCTCGTGCCGGCCTTCCATCGATGGCTGTTTGCCCATGCCACGCGCGCCCGCGCGATCGTCAATATCGGCGGCATCGCCAATGTCACGGTCATCCCCGCCGCCGCTACAGGCGCCTGCACGCAGGGTTTCGACACCGGACCCGGCAACGCCCTGCTCGATGGCTGGGCCCGGCGGCAGACCGGCGAACCCCAAGATACCGGCGGGCGACTGGCAGCCCGCGGGCGGGTGGATGGTGCCTTACTGGGGCTTCTGAAGGATGATCCGTATTTCACAGCCCCACCGCCCAAAAGTACCGGGCGCGAGCACTTCAGCTCAGAGTGGCTCGACGACCGCCTGCAACGGCTCGGCCGGGATCTGGATGGCGCCGACGTTCAGGCGACGCTCGTCGCCCTCACTGCCGACACGATCACCGAGGCACTTGCCCCGCTGGCCCCGGAAGAGATCTACCTGTGCGGCGGCGGCACCGCAAACCCGGTGCTCATGGCGGCGATCGCCGCGCGCCTCGCAATCCCCGTCCACACCACTGCCCGATTGGGCCTCGATCCGCAGCTGGTCGAGCCCACCGCCTTCGCCTGGCTCGCCCGCGAGGCCCAAGCCGGGCGCCCCGGTAATCTCCCGTCCGTCACAGGTGCCCGCCATGCGGTCGTGCTCGGCGCCCTTTACCCCGCCTGAGCGTATCGAGCCGACTGAAGGGTACCCCCTTCAGGCCCTGCCGCCCCTGAACGAAAGGCCGTAACGCCCATCCGAGTGGGTGCGCCCGGCTAGGCACACCCCCAAAGCGAAGGCCCCTCGCAGGGAGGGGCCTTCGGGGATCGCAGTGGATCCGGGCTCACATCAGACGGAGAACGACGACCCGCACCCGCAAGTGCTCTTGGCCTGCGGGTTCTTGATGACGAATTGCGCGCCATCCAGGCCCTCCTGATAATCGATCTCGGCGCCCGCCAGGTACTGAAAGCTCATAGGGTCGACCAGCAAGGTGACGCCGCCCTTGTCGATGCGCGCATCATCCTCATTGGCGTTCTCGTCGAACGTGAACCCGTACTGGAAACCCGAGCAGCCGCCGCCCGAAACAAACACCCGCAACATCAACGCCGGGTTGTTTTCCTCGGCAATCAGCTCTTTCACCTTTTGAGCGGCACTGTCGGTAAAATTCAAGGGGCTCGGCATCTCGGTGGCAACGGCTTCAGTCATGCTGATGAATCCTCGTAAATTCGCTGCTCCCCATTATCCGCGCGCCCGGGTGCGCGGTCAAACGGGCCTAGGATATGACCGGATCGGAGGCGCCAATGGCCTTCAGCTTCGGCGTCCCCTTCTCCGCCTCATGGATGAGTCCGCCATTGACCGTGGCGCCGAGGGCCATCTCCAGGCTCTTGTAGGTCATGTCACCGGTAATCTCGGCCTTGGCCTGCAACTCCACACATTCCGAGGAATGGACGTTGCCCTTGATCCTCCCGTTGATGATGAGATGCGGAACCTTGATATTGCCCGTCACCTCGCCGCGTTCACTCAAGATCAGGGTACTCCCGTCGCCCTGCGCGGTAATGTCTCCATGGACCTTGCCGTCGATACGCAAGCCCCCAGAAAATACCAGGTTGCCGGTGATCTGGGTCTGTTCGCCAATCAGGGTGTCTATCGTGTTGCAAGGCTTTTCGCCCGACTTCTTTCCCATCTTCTCCAGCATGATGCGTATCCTCATTCGTGGGGGCCTGGAGACGTCGGGTTCGGCCACGGATAACTGTGCGTGACGACCCGCCCGCCCGACACGACCCGGACCATGACTTTATGCGGAATGACATGCGCGGGCACTTTCAGGGGCCCGCGGACCTCATCAAAATATTTAAAGTGTACATCGCGTGGCGTGTCAACAAGGCTTACGGCTGAGGCGCCCGACGGACGGCCCGTCCCTTGCCCCTGAACGGTGAGGCGCACGCGCGCATAGGTCCAGCGATTCGCGGCGAACGGCTGCACCAAGACCAGGTCGTATCGCCAGCTCGACGATGCGCGGACCACCTGGAAATGCTCGATCTTCAGACCCTTCGCGGCCTTCGAGGCCGCCAACACGGTCTCATAAAAACCGACGCGCTCCTTTAAATGCAGGCGCCTTGCATCGCTCTTCTTCAGCGCCGCAGACAGCGCCGCGTAGGCGACGTTTCCCGACTGCAGCAAACGCTTGCTTATGGCGAGCTGCACAGAAAGCCTCTTGACCTCGTGCCGCAAACGGGCAATGCGTGCGCGCGCCTGGGCCTTGTCATGGGCCGCGCGGCCGACGTCGAAGCCCGCCGCCGATTCGCCCCACCAGAACAACCCGGCACCGCCCAGGACCGCCAAGGCGACACCCGTGGCGATCAGCCCGTAACGCACCACCGGCGAGACGCGCCGCCTTACCACGAGATTGCCGATATGGTTTACCACGACACCTCCACGGAAACTCGGGGGGAGTATAGCCGGTCGGCCGCATGCGACAACTCAGGGGAAGAGCGCGATCTCGTCGAGACCCTCGGTCTCTGCAAAGCCGCACATCAGATTCAGGTTCTGCACCGCCTGGCCGCTCGCGCCCTTGGTGAGATTGTCGATGGCGCTCAGGACCACCACCTTGTCCGTACCCTTCGGTCTATGGACCGCGATACGACAGAGGTTGGTCCCACGCACGGTGCGTGTCTCCGGGTGTCCGCCAGCCGGCAGGACGTCCACGAAGGGCTCGTCCCGGTAACGCGTCTCGTAGAGCGCCTGCACATCGACCGAGGGATCCTTCAGGCGCGCATAGAGGGTCGCATGGATACCGCGGATCATGGGCACGAGGTGTGGCACGAACACGAACTCAACCGGTTGGCCGGCCATCTGCGCAAGCCCCTGGGCGATCTCCGGCTGATGACGGTGACCACCCACGGCATAGGCCTTCACCGACTCCGCGGCCTCGGCGAACAACATCGGCACATGCGCCCCGCGCCCGGCCCCGCTCGTACCCGACACCGCCGAGGCCATGAGCGATGACAGATCCACGAGACCGTTTTCGACAAGCGGCAGGAAACCGAGCTGCACGGCGGTCGGATAACATCCAGGATTGGCGACGAGCCGCGCCTTACGGATGGCGGCGCGATGGCGCTCCGGGAGGCCGTACACGGCCTCGGCCACGAGCCCCGGGCAGGCATGCTTCATGCCATACCATTGCTCCCAGACGGCGATATCGCGAATCCGGAAGTCGGCGGCGATGTCGATCACGCGCACGCCTTCGGCGAGTAGCCGCGGGGCGTGGGTCATGGCGATGCCGTTGGGGGTCGCGCTCATCACCACATCGCAACCCGCAAAGACCCCCTCGCCCTCGGGATCGGTAAACGTGAGATCACACCGGCCGCGCAGACTCGGAAAGAGATCCGCCACATTGCGGCCGGCCTCGGCGCGCGAGGTGATGGCGCCTATGGTCACGCGCGGGTGACGGCTCAAGAGCCGCAAGAGCTCGGAACCCGTATAACCCGTGCCGCCGATTATCCCGACCTTGACCATGGAGAATCCCCTTTTGAGGTCGCCATTGTAGCAGAGCCCCTAAAAAAACGGGGCCCGCAGGCCCCGTCCGTCGCATCTTGCAGGTACGACCTAGAACACCTTGCGCATGCCGATCGAGAACACGCTCTGGGTGCCGTTACTGGCACCGGGCTCGGCGCTCGCCACCGCCGAGGACACCCCGGTGATATGTGTACGCCGGTAGCCGCCGTAGAGGCTGAAGCCCTTCTTGAAGTTGTAGAAGGTGCCGACCGCTACATAACTCACCTTGATGTCGGTGCCGGCAAAATACTTGTCAGTGGTGTCACCCAATTGCAGCACCGGCGTCCAGTGGCCGGCGGCGCCATCGATCCCCAGGAAGTAGTCGCGGGTCGGATTGGCCTCACCGGAGGTCTGGAGGTTCTCCACCTGACCCATGACCGCCACCGGACCGAAGTTGTACTTCACGCCGAACTTGGTGTTGTTCTGCGTAGCGGCGTGAAACGCGTCGACAATTGTGGGGGATGCTTTTCCTGAGTTGCTTCCCTCGGCATACACCAGACCATCTGGCCCGACGCCAATTGGCGTCACATACGGCTTGAAGGTCTGATCGCCGCCCGGGGCCGAGGCGTGATCACGGGCCACGAAGATACTCCAGCCCAGGGCCTTCCACTGCACGGCGGCGGCATAGTCGCCGTGCTGGGCGGTCAGGTTGGTCGCCGGGTTAGTGGCAGTGCCATTGTTGACGCCGGCATTCATCGGGCTATAGGCGAAGGCCACATGGAAGCCGCTGAAATCCGGGGACTGGTAGAGGATGGAGTTCGACATGAAACCGTTCTGGCCGAACACACCCCCGGACATACCGCCGTTGCCGCGCGCCTGCAGGTCCGTGGTGACGAAGGCATCCCACATGACACCACCGGTGTACTTGTAGGGGCTGGCGATATTACCGAGCTCAATGGAGCCAAAGGCGCCCTTCAGACCCACGTACTTCTCACCGGCGTCGCTAAGGGGCGCGAACGGCGAGGTATCGAAACCTTGCTGGCCCACGGTATTGACCTTCAGCATGTAATAGGCCATGCCGGTGAGCCCGTAACCGAGCTTCTGGTCGGCCTCGATCCACAGGCGACCACGGCCGTTATCGAGCATGTTCGTACCCTGGCTCTGCACCACGCCCTTGCTCGTGTCCTTCCAGTACCCGATCTCCCCTTGGGCCATACCGCCGATCTTGACGCCGGCCACGGCGGCCATCGGGACCACTACCAAGACCGCGCTCACCGCGGCGGTCAATGCCTTGCACTTCATAATGGGAACTGCCTCCTCACCGAACAGGATATTTTCTTTTTGGTTAACCACTAGACGCTGCAACGTCTATCCTGGGGATGTATAGCAAGCGACCTTAGCAAAAGCAATATAGAAGCGCTCGCTTATATACAACACGACCATGGGGGTGGTCTTATGACAGGCAAGCGGTCCGGCGGACACGCCGCGGACGTACGCGCGCGCCTGGGGACAAAACCGGTCCATACCGGTGGCGCGAGCGGGGGGGTCGAATCGGCCCCACGGGCGATGAGGAGGGCGAGTCGTGAACAGGACGCCGACACCTAAAGACCGCGGCCCACACGCCGTCAGCCGTCTGTGGGCGTTTTTCGTGCTCGGCATACTCATCACGACGCTCGCCTTCGTGGGCGCGACATGGCGCGAACTCGAAGTCGCCACACGTCACCGCCTGGCCATCATGGCCACCGCCATCGGGCGGGTGGAGCAGGCCTATCTCGAGAACACGGCCAACAGGATGCGCCAGCTGAATACCGTCTTGCGCCGGACGCCCCGAGCCGAACGGGCCGGTGTACTGCGCCGTTATGTGGCTGACCACCGGCACGACACTGATGCCGCCCTCATCGACGCCCACGATCGCATTCTCGTGGCGGCCCGACCGCTTGCGATCCCGCCGGCCATGCTCCACCACGCCCTCCCTTCGGTCACGACCCTGTGCCTGCGGCGCCATCGCTTATGCTTCTCGCCCCCCTTTGCCACTTCGCAAGGATATCGGGTGTTGTTTGCGCGGCCATTCGTCGCGCATGAGACCCTGATCCTGGAGCGGCCGCTCTCCACATGGCCGCGCCTGCGCGCGCTCATCCAGAAGCTTCCACCGCACTTCCACATCTTCGTCGTGGATCGCAACGGCACCCTCGAATACAAAATCCCGGGTTCGGCGCACGCGCAGTACAGCCGTGTACGCCACGGCGCGCTCATGCGTGCCTTGAACAGGGCCATCCACCAAAATAGCGGGGCGTTTTCGGGGCAAACGCAGACCGGTTGGCGCTTCGGGGCCTATCAGTCCGCGCGCTATGGCCTCGTGGCCGGCGTCAGCCTGCCCGTGAAGAACGTGATCCAGACCTTTGCGCACAGGCTCGGTGTGCCGCTTGCGCTGATATTCGTCCTGCTCGTGAGCGCGACCTTCTACTACCGGGCTTCGCGCCAGGAGATCGCGCGCGCCGAGGCCGTCCAGGCGATGGCCGACAACCGCATCCGCGAAGAACAGCTGTTTGCCGAGCAACAGCGCGACTTCTACCTGGCGGTGAGCGAGCTGAATCAATTCATCGTGCGCCACCCCGACCCGGACCAGCTGTTCGCCGAGACCTGCCGGATCATCATCGCCTACACCGGCCTGCTGTTTGCCTGGATCGGCCGCGTCGAGGCCTCGGGGGATATACGGGTCGTGGCATTCAGCGAGAAGCGGCCGCTCGGTATCGACTGGTTTCGTTGCGTGTTCACCGCCGACCCGAATCGCCCGGAAGGTCTGGGCGCCGCCGGACGGGCGGTGCGCAGCGGGCGCACCGAGATCACGGACGATCTCTCCCACGACAACCGTTTCACCCCGTGGCGCGCCATGCACGAGCAGGCGGGTACGCAATCGGCGGCCGCCCTCCCGATTCGGACCAAGAGCGGGATCGTGGCGATACTCGCCCTCGGATCCGAACGGCTGAACCTGTTTGCGCCGCCGCTCGTGCGCCTTCTGGAGGGCCTGGCTCAGGACCTGGCATTCTCACTCGAGGATACGGAGCGCGAGCAACAGCTCATCCACCAGGCCCGCCACGACGCCCTGACAGGCCTCGACAACCGTGTACTCTTTCGCCAGACACTCGAGGCCGCCCTGGCACAGCCCCCACAACAGCGCAAGGGTCTGGCGGTCGCCATCCTGGACCTAGACGGGTTCAAAGGCATCAACGACCAGTTCGGCCATATCGTCGGCGACGAACTCCTGCGGCGGATAGCGGCGCGCATCCGTGCCGCGGCCCCCGCAGGCGCGACGGTCGCGCGGCTCGGCGGCGACGAGTTCGGACTGATCCTGTCCCCCGTCGATGAGCGCACGCAGGCGGTGTCCGCCATAGAGGCGATCCGCTGGGCGTTTGACAACCCCTTCGTGGCCGCCGGCTACGAGCAGCTGGCGATAGGGGCCAGCGTCGGCATCAGCCTGTCCCCTGGCGACGGCAATCAGGTGGACGACCTCATAAGGCGCGCCGATCTCGCCTTGTACGAGGCCAAGCGTCTTGGTAAGAACCTCTACCGCTTCTTTACGCCGGCCCTCGAGGAGCGCCTACTGAATCAGTATCGGCTGCAGCATGAATTCATCGCCGCCTTGCGCGAGCACATCCCAGTCTTGTATTTCCAGCCGCAAGTGGACATCACCACCGGGCATTTACGCAGCCTTGAAGCGCTGCTCCGGTGGCCGCGCGCCGACGGCCAGATCTGGGCCCCGGGGGCCTATTTTCCAGTGATCGAACAGGACACCGATCTCATGCGCCGGCTGGATCTCTACGTACTGGATCAGGCAAGGGCGGCTATCCGTCATCTCGCCGGCGAGGGGATACGCGTCCCGATCGCAGTCAACATCCATAGCCGCCACCTCTTGCATCCGGACTTCCTGAAGGATATCCAAACGGTGCTCAAAGAGGACCCCGGCATTGCGAGTAGCCTGGAGATCGAGATCACCGAGAGCAGCGAACTCCCCGATCTCGCGCTCGCCGGTGAAATACTGGGCGAGTGCCACGCGCTGGGGCTTGCCATTGCCCTCGACGACTTCGGCACCGGTTATGCCTCACTCAACTATCTCCAAAAACTGCCGTGCGACATCCTGAAGATCGACAAGAGCTTCGTGAGTGATATGGGTGAAGATCCACGTGACTTTGCGATCGTAAGCGGCATCCTGACCGCGGCGCGTGTCCTGCATCTGACCACGGTCGCCGAGGGGATAGAGCAACCGGAACAAGGCCTGCTTCTGCGCGATCTCGGCTGCCAGTACGGACAGGGGTACGCCATCAGCAAACCCCTCCCCCTCGACGCCGTGGTCCACTGGCTGCATGGCTGGCGGCCCCCCGACCTGTGGCGGCGACGCCCGGCGGCCGCCGATGCCGTGCCGTGGCTGGCACGCGCCGGCCATAAAAAGCTGCTAAAGAGCACGATCGAGACGTTGCGGCTTGCCCGCCCCCCGATCCCCGAGACCTCACTGGCAACTGATTCCTGCCCGCTTCATAAGGCCCTGCAATCCCAGGCCTCTACGCCGCTTGGCGTGCTCCATGCCCGCATCCACCACCTCATGATGGAGTCCATGCGCGAGTACGCCAGTGGCGAGCAGGCCGGGGTCACGACCCTCATGCAGCTGCAGACAGTCGAAGAGGAGATGGATACCCTCTTACTGCAGGCCATCACGGGCTCACGCCGCACCGCGACCGGCTATTAGACCCCGAGGCCCTCGGCCGTAGGATGACACCCGTCCGCCTTGCGAAACGCTAGACCGGACGGACCCATCTCTGTCGCAGCCGGTGTGATCGCACCGCGGCGGCCGGGGCGCGCAGCTTATGGGGCCACACATCAGAGACCGTGAGGTCGCGCGTGCGCGCAAGGCTTACGATAGCCGTCCGCCGTGCGCGCGTCGCCGCGAAGGTTAAATCCGCCGTCGTGATTGGAGACGAGACTCCATTCGCCGACCGCACGCACATCGCCGGCAAACCTCTCGCGACGCCGCACCGTGAGCCGTTCGTAGGCCCGCCTCACCTCGCAGGGAGTGGCGCTGACGCGCATGATCGCCTCCAACGCCTCAAGGATTTCCGGTTGATGCCGGCATGGCATGGCCATCCCCCACACAGACGATGAAGTCCAGCACGGCGCGTCACATCGAGGGGCGGCGATTCGCCAAGCGGCGCCAGCAGCGGCTCACCGAAGTCAAGAATGATCGCGGACATCTTGGTGGCAGGCAATGGCGCGGGCGGTTTTTCGTGCGGGCCTTGGCTTTCCCCGAGACGGTCTCGGGTCATGGGCGCGCCGGCGGGTGCCCGAAAGGGCTCACCACGGGCCGTTGGGGCGCTAGCCACCCGCACCGCTCGTATCGGCCGCGCGGCCGTGCATCGCAACACGGCTTGCCACGACGGAAACGGGGCCTAGGCGCGCGCGCAGGCCCCGGGCATTATTGGCTGGGGGACGAGGATTCGAACCTCGGTTAACGGAGTCAGAGTCCGCTGTCCTACCACTAGACGATCCCCCAAAAGAGGGGCGCCTTAGCGCTTGGAGTACTGCGGCCGCTTACGGGCCTTGTGGAGACCGACCTTCTTGCGCTCGACCTCGCGCGCATCCCGCGTCAGGAAGCCCGCGCGCCGCAACGGCAGACGCAGCGTCTCATCGTAGGCGAGCAAGGCCCGCGCGATGCCATGCAGCACGGCGCCTGCCTGACCGCTCGGACCACCGCCACGGACGTTGACCTTGACATCGAAATGGTTCTGGGTCTCGGTCACCGCGAATGGCTGGCGCACGAGCGTCCGCGAGGTCTCGCGTCCGAAATACTCGTCGACCGGCCGATTGTTGACCAGAAACGCACCCTTCCCGCGACTCAAGTACACACGCGCATTGGCGGACTTGCGCCGCCCCGTCCCGTAATGCTTGGCTTCGGCCATGTCGGTTCCTTATCCCTTTCTCAGTTCGAGCGGCTTAGGCTGCTGCGCCGCATGCTTATGGTCGCCGCCCGCAAAGACCTTCAGTTTGCGCAACATCTGGCGGCCGAGCGGCCCCTTGGGCAACATCCCGCGCACCGCCGCCTCGATCACCTCTTCGGGCGCACGCGCCTTCATCTCGGTGAAGGTGTGGGTCTTGAGTCCGCTCTGATATCCCGAATAGCTGTGGTAGAGCTTGTTCTGGGCCTTACGGCCGGTCACCTGAACCTTTTCTGCGTTTACCACGACGATATAGTCGCCGGTATCCACATGCGGCGTGAACTCGGGCTTATGCTTGCCGCGCAGGCGGCGCGCAAGCTCGGTGGCAAGCCGGCCCAACACATGATCCGTGGCATCGACGACAAACCAGTCGCGCCTTACTGTCTCTGACTTAGCCGTGAAGGTCGTCATGGAAATCTGTTCCGAGGCGAAGAGTACGAAGCGCCGCATGGTACGGAGGAGCAGCCGCGCTGTCAACGCCTTCGCTGCGATAACAGTTGACCCCTGCGCGCATTGTGGTATATAGAGCGGAGAAAAAAAGAAGGCGTGGGGTAAACCACGCCTTGAACCACCACTAGGAGGATGGAGGAGCCGGTACGCGGTCGGGCTCATGGGCCTGATCCGCAGAAAGCATATAATAATTATCTAATATAACTTCTTTGCTGTCAAGGGTGCTTGCTGCCCAGAGTATCCTTGCTTCGTATGACCATAGAAGGAGGGGCTGGTTCCCGGTCCCTCCTTTTTTTAATCCCGGTCCAGGCGCAGGCGCTCGACGGGTCGTCCACCCACGATGTGCTGCTCCAGGATCTCGTCGATGTCCTCGCGGTCGACGTAGGTGTACCATATGCCTTCCGGGTAGACGACCAGGACCGGTCCCTCCTCGCAGCGATCCATGCACCCGGCCGTATTGATGCGCACCCCGCCTGGGCCGGCAAGTCCCAATGCCTTGATCCGCTGTTTGGCATAATCCCGCAAGGCGCGCGCATCCTGCTGCTGGCAACACCGCCGCCCGTCGGCGCGCTCGTTGGTGCAAAAAAAGACGTGTTGTCTATAGTACAAGAGGCCCCCATGCCGCTTTTTCATCGCCCAAAACCGAGTGACGACCCGTCACCCGCGGCTGCGGCCGCCATACGCGAGGCCAGCGACCGCTGTGTAGCCTGCGGCCTGTGCCTGCCGCACTGCCCTACTTATGGGGACAGTCTTAACGAAAACGAGTCCCCCCGCGGACGTATCAGCCTACTGCGCGCCGCCGCCGACGGCGTCTTGCCGGTCACGCCGGCCTTAACCACGCATATCGATCACTGTCTTGGCTGCCTGGCCTGCGAAAAGGCCTGTCCCAGCCGCGTCCCCTACGGGGCGCTCCTGAAAAACGGTCGCGCCTGGCTCACCGGAAAGAGTCCCTGGACCTGGCGCCGACAATGGCACCGGGCCCTGATTCAGGCCGTCGACCTTCCCGGGGCCGTGGCCACTGCCTATGGCGCGGCGCGTATCCTCGGGTCTCTGTCCTGGCCGCGAGCCGCGCCCATGGGCCTTCGCGAGGCCGTGCGTGGCCTGCCCGCACGGCCTCGCCCGGCTCTCGTCGACCGCAAAGAGGCGCGAGCCGCCGATGTCGCGCTTTTCCGGGGATGCACCGCCGACCTCGACCGTCCGGCGTTGAATGCCGCCATGCGCATCCTGCACGCCCTCGGTGTGCGTGTCCATGTGCCGTCCGCCCAAGGCTGTTGCGGGGCGCTCGCCGCTCATGCCGGGTTCGCTGATATTGCCAGCCGCCAGCGGCAACGCAATCGCCAGGCCTTCGCAGGCAGCGCCCCCGTGCTCGTGTCCGTAGCATCGGGCTGCGCCGCCGAGCTGCGCCATGACGACGCGTACCCAGGCGGCCAGTTCCCGGCGGTCTCCGATATCCATCGCTACCTGGTGGAACAAACCGACCTCGGGCGCCTGGCGTTGTCGCCGCTGCCGCAGACCATTGCCGTGCACGACCCCTGCTCGCTGCGCAACGCCCTTGGAGACACGCGCTTTGTCTATGACCTGCTGGCCCGCATCCCGGAGGCGCGCGTGATCGCACTGCCGGGCAACGAGGTCTGCTGTGGCGCCGCTGGCGATTACTTCCTGCGTGAACCGGCGCGGGCGCACGCGCTCGCCCGCCCCAAGGCCGCCGCCGCGCGCGCGCTAGGGGCCGATGTGGTAGTGTCCGCCAACATCGGCTGCGCCCTGCATCTCTCTGCGGCGCTCGCCCGTCAAGGGGTGAACGTTCCGGTCCAGCATCCGCTTTTGGTAGTGGCCCGGCAACTCCCACCACTCGGTGACCCGTGTTAGAGTGTCAGGCCATGAGAATGTTTAGCCGCCTCGACCGTATCATCGACCAGCTCGACCAGGGCCTGAAGTCCGTGCTCGTACCACCCCCGGCGGACCCCTACCCCGAGACCGTGCCACGGGAGCAGGAGGGGTCGTCGCGCGAGGAACGCGTGCTCGCGGGACGGCTCATGCGCGTCAACCATGCCGGCGAGATCGCCGCGCAGGCGCTCTATCAAGGCCACGCCTTGTGCGCCCGGGATGCGCACGCGTACGACACCCTGCGCGCGGCCGGTCGTGACGAGCTTCAGCACCTGCACTGGACGGCGGCCCGCATCAAGGAACTGAAGACGCACAAAAGCTATCTCACGCCCGTCTGGTATCTCGGGTCCTTCGCCATAGGGGCGACCACCGCCCTGCTCGGCGACAAGGTGAGTCTGGGCTTCGTCGCCGAGACCGAGCGGCAGGTCATCGCCCATCTGCAAGGCCATCTCGCCAAGCTCCCGGCCACCGACCAAAAGACCCGGGCGATCATAGAACATATGGCCGCCGATGAGGCGCGACACGCGGCCTCGGCCACGGAGGCCGGCGGACAGCCCCTGCCCTGGCCGGCGCGGCTCGCGATGCGGCTCGCGGCGCGCGTCATGACCAAGACCGCGTTCTGGATTTAGGGCGCCGCTCTATCCCGAGACCGGTTTCAGGGCCTGTGGCGGCAGAAAGATCAGTTGCACGAGCGTGCCCCCGGGATCCTGGCAATAGAGGCTGCGCGATCCATCCCGGTGCGTGCGCGGGGCGGCCGTGATGCGTACCCGGGCGGCGCGCAGCCGCTCGTGCCAGACATCCACGTCGCCCACACTCGCGACCGCGAACCCGATGTGATCGAGGGCGCCTCCCGGTTGCGGGGCGCCACGATGCAGGGCGAGATTATCGGAACCCGAGGAGAGATAGACATTGTCGGGGTCCGGCCGCCACACCACGGCAAGCCCCAGGACGCCGACATAGAATGCCTCGCAGGCCTCGAGGTCCGCGCACACGAGCGCGACATGGTTCAAGCGCACGGCGGCGACCTCCGGCGCGTCGTTATTCGACATCCACGATCTCGAATGAATGGCTGATCTCGGCGGTCTTGCCGAGCATGATCGACACCGAGCAATACTTTTCGGCCGACAGGCGGATCGCCCGCTCCACGGCCGCCTCCTTCAGCTCCCGGCCGCTCACCACAAAGTGCACATGCATGCGCGTAAACACCTTTGGGTCCTCCTGGGCGCGTTCGGCCTCGATCCGGGCGCTGCAGGCGCGCACGTCGGCGCGTCCTTTGCGCAGGATATGGACGACATCAAAGGAGGTGCAGCCGCCCATTCCCGCAAGTACAAGCTCCGTCGGCCGTGGCCCCAGATTGCGCCCCCCGTGGTCCGGCGGTCCGTCCATCGCGATCCGATGGCCGCTCTCGGTGGTGGCCGTAAACGCCGCCTCCCCATCCCATTCAACCACTGCTTTCATCGACCCGCTCCTCAAACAATTCTGCAAGCCGCGCGCCCGGATCCGCAGCCACCATGAACGCCTCGCCCACCAAAAAACCGCGTAATCCGGCGGCCTTGAGGCGCCTGACCTCATCACGCCCGAGGATCCCGCTCTCCGTTATGACAAAACGCCCAGGCGGCACACACTCTACTAGCTCCAGTGTCCGATCTATGGTCGTGACGAAGGTGCGTAGATCGCGGTTATTGATACCGAGCAACCCGCCGGGCAACGCCAGGGCGCGCTCGAGTTCGTTGGCGTCATGGACCTCGATCAGGGCGTCCAGGCCATAGGCCTGGGAGGCCGCATACAACTCCTCGAGCCCCTCCGGAGACAAGGCCGCCACGATCAACAGCACGCAGTCTGCGCCCATGGCCCGCGATTCAGCAATCTGGTAGCCGTCCACCATGAAATCCTTGCGCAACACCGGTAGCGCGCAGGCCGCACGCGCGTGCGCGAGGTCGTCGGCGTGGGCCCCGAAATAGCCGGCGTCGGTCAGGACCGAAAGCGCCGCGGCACCGGCCCGTTCATAGGCGCGCGCCACGGCCGCCGGATCCAGATCCGAGCGCAGCATGCCGCGACTGGGTGAGGCGCGCTTCATCTCCGCGATCACCGCCGGCCGCCCACGCTCCACGGCCCGCGCCAGCGACGCCGCAAATCCTCGTGGCGGCGCGCCGCCGGCGATGCGCGCCTCGAGATCGGCAAGCCCAATGCGCGCACGCTTACGCGCCACCTCGGCACGCTTGTCCGCGAGGATGCGCGCCAACACCCCGTTCACGCGAGCCCCCGCGTAAAGGCCACGAATTCGTCGAGCTTGGCGGCCGGCCGCCCATCCCGCAACAAGGCCTGCGCATGCGCCACGCCGGTGCGGATATCCGCAACCAATCCCGCCACATACAACGCGGCACCGGCGTTCAGGGCGACCGCCACGGCCGCCGGCCCCTGGTCGCGGCCCGAGAGCACCTGCCGTAGCACATCGAGACTGCTGTCCGCCGAGTCCACCTTGAGGGCATCGAGCCCCCCGGCCGGCAGCCCAAAATCGGCGGGTGCGAGCCGATAACGGCTGAGCACCCCGTTTTTCATCTCACACACCTCGGTGGCCGCCGCCGGACTGATCTCGTCTAGACCGTCATCGGAGTGCACCACCAAGGCATGATGGCCGCCAAGGGCGGCAAGCGCATAGGCAAACGGCTCCAGGAGGTCGCTTGAGAACACCCCGACGAGCTGGCGCGCGGCATGCGCCGGATTGGTAAGGGGCCCCAGCATATTGAAGAGGGTGCGTATGCCAAGCTCGCGACGCGGGCCGGCGGCATGACGCATCGCCTCGTGGTGGCGCGGGGCAAAGAGAAAGCCGACACCGACCTGATCGATGCACTGGGCCACCTGCGCGGGGGTCAGGGTGAGGACGGCGCCCGCGGCCTCGAGCACATCGGCGCTACCGGATCGGCTCGACACGGATCGATTGCCATGCTTGGCCACCTTGGCCCCCGCGCACGCGCACACGAGCGCCGTGGCCGTCGAGATATTGAATGTCGACGCCCCGTCGCCCCCGGTCCCGCAGGTATCGATCAGGCGATCGGGATCGGCGACCGTCACCGGAGTAGACAGATCGCGCAGCACCTCGGCCACGGCCACGATCTCCTCGACCGTCTCGCCCTTCACGCGCAAGCCCATGAGCAAAGCGCCGATCTGCGCCGGTGTTCCCGCCCCCCCCATGACCACCGCCAAGGCCTCCTTCATGTCGACGGCACGGAGATCTTCCCCGGCGGCGAGCCGCGCAATGGCGTTCGTCAGGGCGCTCACGGGCGTGCGCCGCGCAGAAAGTTCTCGAGCAAGGCATGGCCATGCTCGCTCAGGATCGACTCCGGGTGGAACTGCACACCCTCTACCGGCCACCATTTGTGACGCAGCCCCATGATCTCGCCGTCATCCTGACTCACGGCCGTGATCTCCAGACATTCCGGCAGATCATCCTTGGCCACCACGAGCGAGTGGTAGCGGGTCGCCGTGAACGGGTCGGGGAGGCCCCGAAAGACGCCCGTCCCTCCATGAGATATGAGCGAGGTCTTGCCGTGCATCACGCGCCCCGCACGTACCACCCGCCCGCCGAAGGCCTGCCCTATGCTCTGATGCCCCAAACACACGCCGAGCACCGGTATGTGCTCGCCGAAGCGCATGATGAGATCCAGCGATATCCCGGCCTCGTTCGGCGTGCACGGGCCCGGGGAGATGACGATGCGCTCGGGTGCCAGACGCTCGATCTCATCGAGCGAGATCTGGTCATTGCGCGCCACATGCACCTCCTGGCCCAATTCGCCCAGATACTGCACGAGGTTGTAGGTAAACGAGTCGTAGTTATCGATCATGAGGATCATCGGTCACCTGCCTTGGGCGCTGCTGTCCCCTCATAAGTCTTGTCACCCGACCCGAAACCCGATGCCGCAAGCCCCGCGGCCTTGATCATGGCCCGTGCCTTATTCATGGTCTCTTCCCACTCACGCTCCGGAATCGAGTCCGCCACGATCCCGGCACCGACTTGCAGGAACAGCCGGCCGTTGCGCACCACCGCAGTACGAATGGCGATGGCCATGTCCATATTGCCGTTCCAACCGATGTAGCCGACGGCGCCGGCATACAGCCCGCGTCGGACCGGCTCCAGCTCGTCTATGATCTCCATGGCGCGCACCTTGGGGGCACCGGTCAAGGTCCCTGCTGGGAACGTCGCGCGCAGGACATCGAAGGCATCGAGACCCGGGCGCAGGCGTCCGGTGACATGCGACACGAGATGCATGACATGCGAATAGCGTTCTATGGTCATGCAATCAGTCACCGCCACGCTCCCGGTTTCGGCCACGCGCCCGACGTCGTTGCGTCCGAGATCGACGAGCATGACATGTTCGGCCCTCTCCTTCGGGTCTGCCAGGAGCTCGGCGGCCAACGCCGCGTCCTTCTCCCCGTCCTGGCTGCGTGGACGAGTGCCCGCGATGGGTCGCACCACCACCTCGCGGCCTTCGAGCTTGGCCAGGATCTCGGGTGACGATCCGACGACATGAAATTCACCGAGATCGAACAGGTACATGTAGGGCGAGGGGTTGATGCGGCGCAGCGCCCGATAGAGATCGAGCGGGGTGAAGGCCGCCGGCGCAGACAGCCTTTGCGACAGCGCCACCTGCATGATATCGCCGGCGGCGATATAGGCGCGCGAGCGCTCCACCGCCGCCTCGAAACCTGCCTGCGTGAACCCCGAAACAAAATCCTCCTCGCGCACGGCACGCTTCGACCCGGGAAGAAACATCGGGGTCGCTATCGGCTCGCGCAAGGCCCCCTCGAGCTCATCGAGGCGCCGCTCGGCGCGCAGCCGGCCGGCCTCGCCCTCGGCGATATCGGCATGCACGACCAGGGATAGGGTACCGCGCAGATTGTCGAAAACAACCACATCCTCGCTCACCAGGAACAAGGCGTCGGGACCGCCGGTCTCGTCGGGCTTTGCGTTTTCGCCCAAGGTCGGCTCGATGTGGCGGACCGTTTCGTATCCAAAATACCCGACCAGCCCCCCGTGAAACTTTGGGAGCGCGGCATCCGGCAATACCTCGAAACGCGCCTTGAAGGCCCGTACCGTGGCCAGGATGTCGTCCGTCTGCCCGCGCTCGATGATCGCCCCGTCGCGCTCGATTGTCACCTCGCGCCCGAACATACGCAGGCAGATCCGCGCGGGCAGGCCGATCAGCGAGTATCGACCCCATTTCTCGCCCCCCTGCACGGACTCAAGCAAATAGGAATACCGACCCTGCGCGAGCTTCAGGTAGCAACTCAACGGGGTATCAAGGTCGGCGGGCACCTCGCGAATGACGGGGGCGAATCGGCCGCCCACGGCATCAAATGTCAAACAACGCTTTTCTGGCATGATAGAGATTCCTCAAGGGGTACGGGATGGTCATCGTTCCCTTAAGGCGCCATCGACGGCCGAGGTCTGTCATGGCAGGGCCTGCGCGCACAAGAAGCGCCCCTCGAAGCGAAGGAAATTCCGGATACCGTCGAACGTCGGGGTCATAGCCGCGGCGCCAAGCGCCACGAGGTCGGCACCGTGATGATAACCGTAGGTAACCGCCAGTGCCGGCATGCCGGCGGCCTTCGCCGCGCGCATGTCGTTTCCGGAATCCCCTACCAGCACCGCCCCGTCACGGATGACACCCAGACGCTCACAGGCCGTCACCAGCGGCAAGGGGTCGGGCTTTGCGCGTGCGAGTTCGTCCCCACAGAGCACGACATCGAAATAGCCCGCGATACCCAAGGCCCCCAACAAGGGCCTTGCGAAACGCCCGGCCTTGTTGGTCACGCAGGCCATGCGAAACCCGTCGGCGCGCAGATCCGCCAGGGTCTGCGCAACACCCGGATACAGGCGGCTGCGATCGGCGACGTGGGTCTCGTAGTAGGCGTCATAGAGGGCCTGCGCCCGCGCAAACAGCGCCGCGTCCGGTTCGCCGAAGCGCTCGCCCGTCAAGGCCCTCTTAATGAGCCGCGGCACCCCGTCGCCGATCCACCCGCTCACGGTCGCCTCATCACACACCGGACGCCCGAGGCTTGTCAGCATGTGGTTGGCGGCATCAGCGAGATCCGGGGCGGTATCGACCAAGGTACCATCCAGATCGAACAAGAGCGCCGCCAGCGGGAATACCGTCATGCCTTCGCGAGCTCCTCACGCATCTTTTGAATGGTGGCCCGGTAGTCGGGTGTACCAAAGATCGCGGAGCCGGCCACAAAGGTGTCGGCACCCGCGGCCGCGATCTCGCGTATGTTGTCGATCTTCACGCCACCGTCTATCTCGAGGCGTATCGGGCGTCCGCTAGCATCGATGCGCGCGCGCACCGCACGCAGCTTGTCAAGCGCGGAACGGATGAAACTTTGGCCTCCAAAACCGGGATTGACCGACATGATCAGGATCATGTCGACCTTGTCCATGACATAATCCAGATAGCCAAGGGGGGTCGCGGGGTTGAATACGAGACCACAGCGACAGCCGCTATCCTTGATAAGACTCAAAGACCGGTCGACGTGCTCGCTCGCCTCCGGATGGAAGGTGATGTAGGTCGCCCCGGCCTTCGCGAAATCCGGGATGAGGCGATCGACGGGCTTGACCATGAGATGTACATCGATGTCGGCCTTGACCCCGTTCTTGCGCAGGGCCTCGCAGACCAGTGGGCCGATCGTCAGGTTGGGCACATAATGGTTGTCCATGACATCGAAGTGGACGATATCGGCGCCCGCCGCCAACACGGAATGGACCTCCTCGCCGAGACGGGCGAAGTCGGCGGAAAGAATCGAAGGTGCAATCTTGAAGTCGCGCATGCATGGCCCCAGAGCTAAAGTCGGCAATGTACCCGATAGCGCGCCGATTTGCAGCACCCGTGCCAGGCCCTCGACGGGGGCGCGAGGCTGCTCTATGGTTCTGGGAGGGGGTATTTCCCGGCGCGCCATGCGGGCCGTAACCCATGGGCGCCGGATCGGACGAGCCGCGGGATCGGGGGGTGGTGATGCGCCCAGCCGGTGACGCGCGATCCCCGGGCCGCGCACAGTGCCCGGCCGTCCACAACGAGAGCCCGGACGCGGCGTCTTGCCAGGCGCCCCGGGCCTCCAAGGCAGAGGTCAAGCCATGACAGAAGTCCCACAATCCTGCGTACTCCTCATATTTGGAGCCACCGGCGATCTCGCCCGGCGCAAACTCGTGCCGGCGCTCTTTCGGCTCCACGCCAAAGGCCTGCTCCCCAAGGGCTTCGCGATCCTGGGCGCGAGCCGCAGGCCTTTGTCGCACGAGCAGTTCCGTGCGCTCATGCGCGAGGCCTGTACGATGTTTTGCGCAAGCCCCCCGGATGATCAACAGTGGCAGGGCTTTGCCGAACGCCTTTATTACGAGGCCGGACATTTCACCGACCAGACCCTGTTCCAGCGGCTGAACATGTCCCTACGCGAGATCGATCACCGCCACGACACGCAAGGAAACCGGATCTTCTATCTCGCAACCTTGCCGAGCAGCTATCCGCTGCTCGTCCGCCAGCTTCAGGGGGCGGAGATGATCAACAAGGTCGACGACTGCCCGTTTACGCGCCTCGTGGTCGAAAAACCCTTCGGTCGCGACCTCGACAGCGCGATAGCCCTGAACGATGAGATCGCCAGCGTGTTCCGCGAGGATCAGGTCTACCGGATCGACCACTATCTCGGTAAGGAGACCGTCCAGAACATCCTGGTGTTCCGGTTTGCGAACGCCATATTCGAGCCCCTGTGGAATCGCGTCCACATCGATCACGTCCAGATCACGGCCGCGGAGACCTTGGGCATCGAGGGCCGCGGGAGTTACTACGAAGAGACCGGCGTTTTGCGCGACATGGTGCAAAACCATCTCCTGCAGGTCTTGAGCCTGGTGGCGATGGAACCCCCCCTGTCATTCAATGCCGATGCTGTGCGCGACAAAAAGACCGAGGTGTTCCGTGCCCTCCGGCGTTTCGCCGGTCGCGAGGATGTGGCCGCCGCCACCGCACGGGGGCAGTACGGAGCGAGCGCGGATGGGGCCCTGAAGGCCTATCGGGCCGAGCCCGGCGTCGATCCCCAATCGTCGGTCCCGACCTATGTGGCGCTGCGGGTATTCGTCGACAACTGGCGCTGGCAGGGTGTGCCCTTCTATATCCGCACCGGCAAGGGCCTACGCCACTCCTCGACGGAGGTCGTGATCCAGTTCCGCCAGATCCCGTTTTGCCTCTTCGGGCAGGATCAGGTGTGCTCGCGCATAGAGCCTAACCGGCTGGTACTGCGCATTCAGCCCCATGAGGGCATCAGCCTGGGCTTTGCCATCAAGGCCCCTCGCAACGAGACTCAGGTCGACCACGCCCGCATGCGTTTTGCCTATGGCAATTATTACGATGGCGAGATGCCGCTCGCCTATGAGCGGCTGCTGACCGACGCCATGCGCGGCTATGCCGCCCTGTTCGCGCGCCGCGACTCCGTCGAAGAGGCATGGCGCTTCGTGACCCCGATCCTTGAGGCCTGGGCGCAAGACCCGCCCCCCGACTTCCCCAACTATGCGGCCGGCAGTGACGGACCCGAAGTGGCCGATGCGCTCATACGCGCCGACGGCCGCTCATGGCACCCCCTCGACCCCCCGGTGCCATCCTCATGATCTTTACCATCGCCGACGACGATCAGGACCTGGCACGGGCCCTGGCCGATCGCCTCACAGTCGAGATCCAGGCCGCCTGGGCGCACGCCCGGCCGTTACGCATCGCCCTGGCCGGTGGGTCCACCCCGCGCCGCCTGTATGAGGAACTGGGCGGTCGTGCCGACACCCTCCCCTGGCAGGGACTCGAGATTTTCTTCAGCGATGAACGCGCGGTCGGTCCGGAGGACCCGGCCAGCAACTATCGCCTCGCCCATCTCCCGTGGCTCTCAAAGGCCCCGCCCGGCGCGCTCATCCATCGTATCCCCGGCGAGCTTGGGGCGCAGGCAGCGGCGGATGCGTACGATGACCTGCTAAGACGCGCGGCGGCGGGTGGACGGGCCCTCGACATCGTGCTGTTGGGTGTCGGGCCGGACGGCCATATCGCCTCGCTGTTTCCCGGGGCCATAGGCGCCACTACCCGTATCGCCGAGGCGGTGCCGGCGACCGCGGATCGCGTCGCCCGTATCACCCTGACCCTGCCGGCCTTGGCGGCGGCGCGCCGGCGCATCGTCCTGGCGCAGGGGGCCGCCAAGGCCCGCGCCTTGCGCGCGAGCCTGGTACCCGGGGCGCAGACCCCGCTGGCGCGCCTCATGGCAGAGGCCCCCGTCGAGTTTTGGCTGGATCGCGCCGCCGGGCAGGCGCTGTGCGTGGATAGCGCCCCTTAGAAGCGATGCCGCCCGTCGTTTAAGCCCACGCGCACGCGAAACACCGTCGGACGGCGGGGCATGCTCTTTGTAAACGGCGGGTAACTGCGATCTCGTACCGCCGCCAGGGCCGCCCGATCGATCGCGCCAATGCCGCTCGATCGCATGATACGCACCCACAAGAGGCGACCGGCAGGGGTCAATTCGAAGGCCACCACGGCCTTGCCGGACAATCGCAACGCCGCCACACGCGGCGGCACGACAAGACCCTGCTGGATACGCGTGCGCAGCATCACCGCGTAGCGATCGACGGCCTGGGCCACGACCGCCGGGGAAGGCGGCGGTGGCGGTGGCGGCGTGGGCGGACGCGGTACGACCTTGGGCCTCGGCGGCGGCACCTTTTTCACGGGTGTCGGCAACGGCACCGGGCGATGGTGCACGATCGGCCGGGGCTTGGGCGGCACGGGCTGAGGCTTCGGCCGGACCACAGGATGCGGCGGAGGCGGCTTGGGTCGGACGTGCGGCTTAGGCGGCTTGGGCAAGGTGACGAAGTGCACGGCCATGGGCTTACGGCGCAGCCCCACGGTCTTGGGCTTGGCATGCCCCATGGCCAGGAGGCTGGCGCATAAAAGCCCCTCCAGAACCACCGCCAGCAGGGTCGCCCGCAGGAAGGAAAACCGCTTCTCGGGCATGGGCGAGGCGATAGGCAGCGATGAGGCGCTCATGAGACCATTCCCGTCCGTATCAACGCTGATGCGCGGCGATGCCGATGCTGGCCACGCCGGCCTTGCGCGCCGCACTCATGACCGCCACGAAATCCTGAAAGGGCACGTTCTTGGCGGCCGCGATCGTGACATCCGCGCGTCGCCCACCCACGCGTTGCGACAAGAGGCGCGTCAAGGCGGCACGCGCAACCACATGGCCCTGGACATGCACCTTGCCATTGGCGGTCAGGCTGATCAGGATCTGCGGCCTGGGAAGTACCTTGGCGGTACTGGCCTGCGGCAGCGCGAGCCCGAGGCCGTGATCGGGTATCATGCGCAGGGTCAGGATCATGAAAAAGACCAGCAGGAAAAACATCACGTCGATCATAGGGATCAACTCGATGCGGCCCTTCTTGGTCTCGAAATACCGCATCTTCATGAGGATTTCGCCATACGTGCGCGCGCCGTGCCGTGGTCGACTGCAGGCTCACCATCAGAGGCGATATTGACCGGGGCGCCGTCCATGCGATTCAAGAGCATGGTCTTTACGATGTCGAGCTGATGCAAGACTACGCGCACCTTGTTATTGAGGCCATTGAAGGCCAACAGACCGGTCATGGCCACGAATAGCCCCGAGGCGGTGGCCACCAGAGCATCGGCGATGCCGCCGGTCACGGCCGTAGGGGCATGCCCGGGCGCCGACAGCACGGAGAACGCATGGAACATGCCTACGATCGTCCCGAAAAGCCCCAAAAGCGGTGCCAGGGTCACGATGGTATCGAGGATCCACAAACGCTTGTCGAGGGCCGGGGCCAGGCGCAGGGTGGCCTCATCGAGCCGGTTGGCGAGCTGCTCGCTGCTCGTGACCCCCATGTGGCGGGCCGCCACATCGAGCAGGATGGCCTCTGGAAGGTTAGGGGCCGTGGCCGCCAGCGCCGACAGCTGCGCGCGTGTCGCCTCCTTTTGGGCACCGAGCCGTTCGACGAGACTGTTGCCCTCGAGCAGCGTACGCCGCAGATACCACGAGCGATCAATGATGACCGCCAGCGCGATCGTGAGAATCACGACCATGAGATAGAGTACGCCATCCGAATAGTTCGCGAGATGGATCAAATACTGAAGAGTCATCGCCAATCCTCCGTAAAGGCGACACGATGACGTCCTTATATGACCTGCGTTTGGCGTGTAGATGACAGTTCGATGACACGGACCGGGTGTGGCGGCCAGCATGCCGGGAGAGATATGCGGCCGCGGCGATTGACAGCCGGGGTCGACTTGCGTATGAGGGGGAGGATTTTATGCGAGGTGGTGCCTTTATGTCTTATCTGATCGCGATCCATGGGTTGCTCGCCATGCTATGGGTGGGGGGGATGTTCTTTGCGTACATGATCCTGCGGCCCGCCGCCCAACCGCTGGAGGCGGCCCATAGACTGCCCCTGTGGGCGCGGACGTTCGGCCGCTTCTTCCCTTGGGTGTGGGCCGCGGTCGTCCTCTTGCCGGCAAGCGGCTACTATCTGGCCATCGCCCGCTTTGGGGGCATGGCCGCCCTACCTCCCTATGTCAATATCATGCAGGCACTCGGCGTCATCATGATCCTGCTGTACCTCCATCTCTTTTTCGCCCCCTACCGGCGCCTGCGACAGGGGGTTGGGAGCGGCGACCTCGTAAAGGCCGGACATGCCCTCACGCAGATCCGTCGATTGGTGGCAATCAACATGGGGCTCGGCCTTATCACCATATTCGTGGCCCTCGTCGGCGCCAACTGAAACGCGCCCCGACTCCGTTAGACCTAAAGACCCATCCAGGAAGCCCGTCCATGCCGCGTCCGCCATCCGCGCCCCCTCAGGTCGGCTTTGTAAGCCTTGGCTGCCCCAAGGCCCTGGTCGACTCGGAGCAGATACTGACGCGACTGCGTAGCGAGGGCTACCACACCGCCGCCTCCTACGACGATGCCGATCTCGTCATCGTCAATACCTGCGGATTCATTGAGGCCGCCGTCACGGAATCCCTTGACGCCATAGGCGAGGCGATGGCCGACAATGGGCGCGTGATCGTCACGGGGTGTCTGGGCGTCAAGGCCGACCTCATCCGCGCGCGCTATCCCAAGGTCCTGGCCGTCACCGGACCGCATGACGAGCCGGCGGTCATGGCCGCCGTGCATGCCCATCTACCGAAGCCTCACGACCCATTCGTTGACCTCGTACCCCCACAAGGCATCAAACTGACACCGCGCCACTATGCCTACCTGAAGATATCGGAAGGCTGCCACCATAACTGCCGGTTTTGCATCATCCCGTCATTGCGCGGTACCCTCGTCAGTCGCCCATTGGGCGATATCGTGGCCGAGGCCGAACGCTTGGTGGAGGCCGGCGTCAAGGAACTGCTGATCGTCTCGCAAGACACCAGCGCCTATGGTGTCGATCAGAAACATCGCGTGGGGTTTGCCGGCGGTCGGCCGGTCAAGATGTCGTTCCCGGGGCTCGTCCACGAGCTCGCAAGGCTCGGGGTATGGGTGCGGCTCCACTATGTCTACCCCTATAAAAGCGTAGAGGAGATCCTTCCGCTTCTCGATATCGACGGCGTACTGCCCTACCTTGATGTCCCGTTCCAGCATGCGCACCCCCGCGTGCTGACCGCCATGCGCCGGCCGGCGGGGCGCGCGCACCCGAGCGCCTGCGTCAAGGCATGGCGCGCGGCGCGACCCGACCTGGTCTTGCGAAGCACGGTCATCGTCGGCTTCCCCGGCGAGACTGAGGCCGAGTTTGAGACCTTGCTCGCATTCATCGAAGACGCCGGGATCGATCGTCTCGGGGCATTCGCCTATTCCGCGGTAGAAGGGGCAGCGGCCAATGCCCTGCCGAACCCCGTTCCGGAGGACATCAAGCACGCGCGCCTCGAACGGCTCATGGCCCACCAGGCGGCCTTGAGCGCGGAACGCCTGAAGACGCGCATCGGCCAAACCTGTCGCGTGTTGATCGATGAACGGACCGAGGACGGCCTGATCGGCCGCAGCTATGCCGAGGCCCCCGAGATCGACGGCGTAATCCGCGTGACCGCAGGCGACGCCCCGCCTGGGGATTTCGTGGACTGCCGCATCGTCGCGACCGGCACTCACGATCTCACCGCCATCATGGCCCCGACCTTTGACACGCGGACCACTGGCTCGGTTTAAGATCTCCCCTAGCCCTTCATGGGCCGACGCGCCATCATCGGCCATATGACAGGAGACGGCCCCATGGCATCATCCATCGCCGAGGCCTGCCGACCCTGGCCGGCACCCCCGCTGCGACCCGGGCACAGTCAGGAAATGGGCACAGACCGCCCTCGGAGGGGCCCTCCGAAACCCCCGGCAGCACCGGGGCCTGGCCCTCGATCCGTGTGCACAGGCCATGGTCCGTGTGCACAGGTCATGGGCCGCCGAGGCCTTAACACGAAGGGCCTCAGTGGCGCGATGGGTCAGGAGGACGATGTCAGCGCGTCGCGCACCGCCTCGAGCTTGGCGCGCACCTCCCACCCAAGCTCGGTCACGCGCGCGTTGTTGACGATCGCCAACACCGACACCGGGTCCATGAACGACACCTTCGTGGTCCCCTCCTTGGCGGTCTCGCTCACGACCACATTGCAAGGCAGCAATAAACCGATGTCGGGTTCCGCGGAGATCGCCTTGTCCGCGAGCACGGGATTACACGCCCCAAGAATATTGTAACGCGGCATATCGCGGCCGAGCTTGGCCTTCATGGTGGCACTGACATCGATCTCGGTCAGGACCCCGAAGCCCTGCCCCTTGAGCGCCTCGACTACGCGCCCACGTACCGCCTCGAAATCCCCCGCCACCTCGACATCGAACCCGTAGGCCACCTGCCCGTTTTCTATCATGAATATCACCTCCTGTAGTCACATTTCCTGATAAGCCGGCGCTACACGCCACGGCGCGGGCTCGGGCCCTCGCGTCTCGTCAAGGGCGTGACCGCCGGCGACCGCCAGCGAAGGCGGTTGCCATACTGTTCCAATCGCAAATCGAGCTTGTTGGCAAGCAGCTGCGGGGCATGACCCATCAAAAGACTCGCATGAAAATGATAAAGACGGACTTGGCATGGCACCGGTTCGTGCAGACCACGCCCGCCAACCTGAAAATTCACCCACGCCATGAGCGGGATTTCATTGACAAGCGAGCACGCCACCCACAGCCGACGCTCCACGCGGATGATCATGCGCAGCGCTCCGATCTCGACATTCAGGGGCTCGCCGAGGCGCGCCAACGCCAGCGATATGCGGTTGTAGCAGGCCGCGTCGATCGTCTTGGGCAGGATTCGGATCGGAACGCGGGTGCGGGGATCAAAGGTCACGACATCTCCCCATCCGACTCATATGGCCCGAGTATGCCACGAAAAGGTGACGCATTGACAGGGCCGCGGCGCCCCGGCGGGATCACGTCGGCCGCATAAGAAAAAAGCCCCGCGGGCCAAGGACCCGTGGGGCTTTGTCGCGCTATGCCATCTCTTAGTTGACGCGCGGGTTCAGTTCACCTTTGGCATAGCGCTTGGTCATGTCCTCAAGGTCGATGACCCGGATCTTGGATGCCTTCCCGGCAGAACCGAAGGCCTCATAGCGTGCCTTACAGATATCCTTGCCGGCCTGCACCGAGTCCTTCAGGAACTTCCGCGGATCGAAATTCTTGGGGTTTTTCGCGAGGCTGCGACGGATGGCGCCGGTGATCGCAAGCCGCAAGTCGGTGTCGATGTTGACCTTGCGCACGCCGTGCTTGATTCCCTCCTGAATCTCCTCCACCGGCACGCCGTAGGTCTCGCCGATATCCCCGCCGAACTCGTGGATGATCTTCAGCCAATCCTGGGGCACGGACGAGGAGCCGTGCATGACAAGATGCGTGTCGGGGATGCGCTTGTGAATCTCCTTGATGCGCTCGATCGCCAGAATGTCGCCGGTCGGCGGCCGCGAGAACTTGTACGCCCCGTGACTCGTACCGATAGCGATGGCAAGCGCGTCTACCTTGGTCTTCTTCACGAAATCCGCCGCCTGCTCGGGATCCGTAAGCAGCTGGTCATGCGACAGCTTGCCCTCGGCACCCGAACCATCTTCCTCGCCCGCCATGCCGGACTCGAGTGAACCGAGACAGCCAAGCTCTCCTTCCACCGACACGCCGACCGCGTGCGCCATGTCCACCACGCGGCTTGTGACATCGACGTTATACTCATAGGTCGACGGCGTCTTCATGTCTTCCTTAAGGGAACCATCCATCATCACCGAGCTAAAGCCCGAGCGTATCGAGCGCTGGCATACCGCCGGGCTTGCACCGTGGTCCTGATGCATCACGATCGGGATATGCGGGTACTGCTCGATGGCCGCCAGGATGAGGTGGCGCAGAAACGGCTCGCCGGCGTAGCTGCGCGCCCCGGCAGACGCCTGCACGATGACCGGGCTGTCGACCTCGTGCGCGGCCTGCATGATCGACTGTATTTGCTCCATGTTGTTTACATTGAAGGCGGGCACGCCGTAGCCGTGCTCGGCGGCATGATCCAGTAGTTGGCGCAGAGATACCAGGGACATTGTCTTCTCCTTAAGATTCCTAGTGAAACGAATTCAGCTGATGGCCGCGAAGTCGCCGGCACGCACGATCTTCATGGTATTCGTGCCACCGGGCTTGGCCAACGGCTCCCCGATGCTGAGGATGACGAGATCGCCGTCCCGGACAGCGCCCCGTCGCCGCAATTCGTCGATGGCTTCCGTCATGATACGCTCGGGATCTGTGGAGGTCAGGGAAAACCCCACGGGATAAACGCCACGATAGAGAGCCACCTTTCTACGGGTTTCCACATGCGGCGTCAAGGCATAGATCGGTACCGCCGAGCTGATACGCGACATCCAAAGCGGCGTGGATCCCGATTCCGTCAGGGACGCTATGGCGCGCACCGGAAGATGGTTGGCGCTGTACATCACCGCCATCGCAATGGCCTCGTCGACACGCTCGAAATGATTGGACATGCGGTGCATGGAAAATACCGCCTCGTCCTCCTTCTCGGCCTCGCGGCAAACCCGGTCCATGGCCGCGACCGCCGCCACCGGGTGCTTGCCGGTGGCCGTCTCGGCCGACAACATGACGGCATCGGTCCCGTCCAGAACGGCATTCGCTACGTCCGACACCTCGGCGCGCGTCGGGATCGCATTCTCGATCATCGACTCCATCATCTGCGTCGCCGTGATCACAACCCTATTCATCTTGCGCGCCAGTCGAATGATGCGCTTTTGAACGGGTGGCAGTGCCGCATCCCCGATCTCCACGCCCAGATCGCCACGCGCAAGCATGATGGCATCGGACACGCGGATGATCTCCTCGATCGCCTCCACGGCCTCAGCACGCTCGATCTTCGCAACGATTCCACCGGTGCCGCCGGCGGCACGCAGCAACGTACGCGCCTCCTCGATATCCTTGGCGTTGCGCGGAAAGGAAATGGCCACGTAGTCGGCCTGAATCTGCGCCGCCGATTTGATGTCTTCCCGATCCTTGTCGGTCAGGGCATGCGCGGACAGACCGCCGCCCTGACGATTCACGCCCTTATTGTCGGATAGCTCGCCGCCGACTACCACGCGGCATACGATCTCGGCGCCACTCACCTCGTCGACCCACAGTACGATGCGACCGTCGTCCAGCAACAGCGTGGCGCCGCGCGCGACATCATTGGGAAGCGCCTTATACGTCAATCCCACGCGCGTCTCATCGCCGGCATCGAGCGGCAATTCGGCGTCGATGACGAACCGCTGACCCTCCTCGAGCCGTACCCGCTTGCCCTTGAAGCGCCCGATGCGGATCTTCGGGCCCTGCATGTCGGCGATCACGCCGATCTGCCGCCCATGGGCCTGCGCGCGATCCCGCACGAACTCGGCGCGCTGCCTGTGAACCTCGGCCAGGTCATGGGAGAAATTGAGACGCACGACATCCACGCCGGCCTCGATCAATTTGTCGAGGACCTTGGGATCATCCGTGGCGGGACCAAGGGTTGCCACGATCTTCGTTCGCCGCTGCATGACTTACGACGTAGCGACGGCATCAGCCATCGCTACCCTGCAATACTTGCCCATAATCTCCCTTATTCCACTCCCCTGCCTGCCATCACCGGTGGCGCGCCCGGGCCGCTGCCTCAAGCAGCGCCCCGCTCTTCCAGCATGGCCACCGCCGGAAGCGTCCGACCCTCGAGAAACTCAAGAAAGGCGCCGCCACCGGTCGATATGTAGCTGATCTTGTCTGCCACGCCATATTTGGCGACCGCCGCAAGGGTATCCCCGCCACCGGCGATCGAAAACGCGTCACTCTCCGCTATCGCCTGCGCCAACGCCCGCGTACCGTCGCCGAACTGATCGAACTCAAAGACCCCGACCGGCCCGTTCCAGACGATGGTGCCGGCCTTGCGCAGGATATCGGCGAACAGACCCACGGTCTTGGGTCCGACATCAAAGATCATGTCATCGGGCCCGACCTGCGAGGCATCCTTCAATGTGGCCTTGGCATCGGGCGCGAACTCCTTGCCGCACACAACATCCACCGGGATCGGAATGGACGCGCCACGCCCATTGGTCTCTTGTATCAGCCGCTTGGCCGTATCGACCAGATCCGGCTCCGAGAGCGACTTCCCGATCGGAAGGCCGGCGGCCGCCATGAAGGTATTGGCGATGCCCCCGCCTACAATCAGCTGATCCACGCGCTTGGCGAGGCTTTCCAGGACCACGAGCTTGGTCGAGACCTTGGAACCCCCGACGATCGCGACCATCGGCCGCTTGGGGCTATGCAAGGCCCGCCCGAGGGCATCGAGCTCGGCGGCGAGCAAAGGGCCCGCGCATGCGATGGGCGCGTACTTCGCGACGCCATGGGTCGAGGCCTGGGCGCGATGCGCCGTGCCGAAGGCGTCCATCACGAACACGTCACACAACGCCGCCATCTTGCGCGCCAGTTCGTCGTTGTTTTTCTTTTCGCCCTTGTTGAAGCGGACGTTTTCGCACAACACCACGTCCCCGTCCTTCAATCCCGGCACCCCGTCCAGCCAGTTCGCGACCAGGCGCACCGGCCTACCGAGCAGACTACTGAGATGCTCGGCCACGGGCGCGAGCGAGTATTTGGCGTCCGCCACCCCCTCCTCGGGACGGCCGAGGTGCGACATGAGCATGACCCGACCGCCCTTGCCGCTTGCCTCGGTGATCGTCGGAAGGCTCGCGCGGATACGCGTGTCATCGGCCACCTTGCCGTCTGCGAGCGGGACGTTCAAATCCTCACGGATCAAGACCCGCTTGCCGGCGAGATCGAGATCGGCCATCTTGCGTATCGTCATATCGGTCTCCCGAGGCCTGTTAACGCGCCTTCATCAGGGCTACGGTGGTGTCCAGCATACGGTTCGAGAAACCCCACTCATTGTCGTACCAGGCAAGGACTTTGACGAGAGTCCCCTCCATGACCTTCGTCAGGCTCGACTCATAGGTGGACGAGGCCGGGTCGTGATTGAAATCTACCGACACGAGCGGTTTGTCGTTATAGTTCAGGATCCCCTTCAGCTCGCCGTCTGCCGCAGCCCTCATGATCGCGTGGATCTCGTCTTTGGTCGTGCTGCGCGCGGCGGTAAACGTAAGATCCACAAGCGAGACATTGATCGTCGGTACGCGCACCGCAAAGCCGTCGAGTTTGCCGTTCAGATCCGGCAACACGAGACCCACGGCCGCGGCGGCCCCGGTCTTGGTGGGGATCATCGACTGCGTCGCCGAGCGCGCACGACGCAGGTCGCTGTGATAGACGTCAGTCAGGACCTGATCGTTAGTATAGGAGTGCACGGTGGTCATGAGACCGTGCTTGATGCCGATCTTGTCGTGCAGGGGCTTTACGAGCGGCGCCAGGCAGTTGGTGGTGCACGACGCATTCGAGATCACGGTGTCGGAGGCCTTGAGCGTGCCGTGGTTCACGCCATACACGATGGTGGCGTCCACATCCTTTCCGCCAGGCGCCGAGATAATGACCTTCTTCGCGCCCGCCTTCAAATGCGCGGAGGCCTTCTCCTTGGTGGTAAAAAAGCCCGTGCACTCGTGAACGACATCGATCCCGAGATCCTTCCAGGGGAGCTGCGACGGGTCACGGTTCGACAGGACGCGGATCTTGTCGCCGTTGACGATCATGGCGTCGCCATCGACCGAAACTGTGCCCTTGAAACGGCCATGGACGGTGTCGTACTGCGTAAGGTGCGCGTTGGTCTCGGCATTCCCGAGGTCGTTGATCGCGACGATCTCGATCTCCTTGTTCCGCCCCGACTCATAAAGGGCACGCAAGACGTTGCGTCCGATGCGCCCGTAGCCGTTGATCGCGACTCTGATTGCCATACCACCATCTCCCATTGAATTGAGTATCCGGAAAGCAGGCCGGGGGGCGGCTCCAGGCTCGCCCGTCACCCGGCCTTGCACATTATTTCAGCAGAGACAAGACGGTCTCGGTGACACGCGCCGCGGTGAAGCCGAAATGCTCGAACAGTGCCTCCGCCGGCGCGGATTCCCCGAAGCGGTCGATACCCACGACCGCGCCTTGAAGCCCCACATACTTGCGCCAAAAACTCGTGATACCGGCCTCGACCGCAACCCGTCTGGTCACGGCCTTCGGCAAAACCGATTCGCGGTAGGCCTCATCTTGCGCGTCGAACAGTCCGGTATTGGGCATGGACACGAGCCGCACCCGCCGCCCCGCCTCCGTGAGCTTCTTGTAGGCCTCCATGGCGATTCCGACCTCGGAACCGGTGGCGATGATAAGGGCCTCCGGGGCGCCCCCCTGGGCCTCGGCCAGGATATAGCCTCCCCGAGTGATCTGCTTTAGGGTCTCGGCCGAACGCGCCTGATGGGTGAGTTTCTGCCGCGAGAACACAAGACAGCTCGGGCCATCGACGCGGTACAAGGCCTCCTTCCAGGCCACCGCCGACTCGACGGCATCGGACGGACGCCAGACCGACATATTCGGGATCATGCGCAACGTGGCCAATTGCTCGATCGGCTGATGCGTCGGGCCATCCTCACCAAGACCGATGGAATCGTGAGTGTAGACGAAGACCACGCGCTGTTTCATGAGCGCGGCCATGCGCAAGGCATTGCGCGCGTATTCCGAAAACATCAGGAAGGTGGCGCCATAGGGCACGAAACCCTTATGGAGCGCGATGCCGTTCATAATGGCCGACATGCCGAATTCGCGCACGCCGTAATAAATGTAGTTGCCGCCGGGATTCTCCGCTGACACCCCGCGACAACCCGCCCACAGGGTGAGATTCGAGCCTGCGAGATCCGCCGACCCGCCCATGAGTTCGGGCAATTTCGGCCCCAGGGCATTCAAAGTATTCTGGGAGGCGTTGCGCGAGGCGATACTCGCGGCCTTGGCATTGGTTTCGGCGATATAGGCGTCCGCATGCGCGCCGAAGTCCTTGGGCAGATCGCCTTGCATGCGCCGTAGGAATTCCGCGGCGAGTTCCGGGTGCGCGGCACGATAGGCGTCGAAGCGCTTGCGCCAATCGGCCTCGGCCTTGTCACCGCGGACCTTGGCACTCCACCCCTGATAGATGGCATCCGGGATCTCGAAGGGCCCATACTTCCAGCCCAAGCGCTCGCGGGTGGCCGCGACCTCCTTCTCGCCAAGGGCCGCCCCGTGGCTCTCCTCCTTGCCCTCCTTGTTCGGCGACCCGAAGCCGATCACCGTCTGACAGCAGATGAGCGAGGGCTTGTCGGTGACCTTGCGGGCCGCCTCGATCGCTGCCTTCACCGCCTGCGCGTCATGGCCGTCGACGCGCGGCACGACGTGCCATCCGTAGGCCTCGAAACGCTTGGGGGTATCATCGGTAAACCAGCCGTGCACCTCACCGTCGATGGAGATGCCGTTGTCATCATAAAAGCCGATCAGCTTGCCAAGGCCCAGATGTCCGGCAAGCGAACAGGCCTCGTGGGAGATACCCTCCATCAGACATCCATCGCCCATAAATACGTATGTGTGATGGTTGACGATCTCATGCCCAGGCTTATTGAACTCGGCCGCGAGCGCACGCTCGGCGATCGCCATGCCCACGGCATTGGCGAGCCCCTGACCGAGGGGGCCGGTCGTGGTCTCGACGCCCGGCGTGTAGCCATACTCCGGATGCCCGGGGGTCATGGACCCCATCTGGCGGAAACGCTTCAGCTCCTCCAGGGGAAGGGCATAGCCTGTAAGGTGCAGCAGGCTGTAGAGCAACATGGACCCGTGGCCATTCGACAACACGAAGCGATCACGATCGGCCCACGCCGGATTGGCCGGGTTGTGCTTCAGATAATCGTTCCAGAGGACCTCGGCGATATCCGCCATGCCCATAGGCGCGCCCGGGTGGCCGGAATTGGCCTTTTGCACGGCATCCATGCTGAGCGCGCGCACGGCATTGGCGAGTTCACGGCGGCGGGGGTCGACCTGACCCGTCGCTTTCGAGCGGCTTTCGGGCTTCACAGACATGATTAATCCTCAAAAAGAACAGTAATCCTTACTGGTAATGGCCGGATGCGGCCTTCAGCAGGTGGTAGGCGACCAAGAGCTGTGTCAGCGCGAGCGGGTGCGACCGTAGCTTCTCCCCGGTCGTGCCCGTGATGTCGCCGATACTCTCGTGCCGCAGATGATGATGTTCACCCGGAATATGACGCCACAACAGGTCCTCCAGACGCTTGGCCTTCTCGTCTGAGATGTTGCCGTCGATCTCGAGCCGATCCACCGGCAGCCCCATATCGCGGTCGAGGTCCATGTGGATACCATTACCGCCCTGCTCCAGGACATCGGAAAGATCGGGGTGGGGCAAGGTGGGACGCAAAACCAGGGAGGCGTTCAGATGGCTTCCCGTCTCCTTCTTGTCGGTCTCGGGGGCCAGAAACAGATGACCATGTCCGCCCACTTCCGCTGCGGCCGGATGAACGCCTCGGAATCCGGCTCGCGCAGCTTCATCTCCTTGGCCACAGCCTCGGCCGTGTGCCCGCGCTTTTGAGTGTCGCGCCGCATCTTCCACTGAAAGCGAAGATCTTCGGGCGGGGCCAGATAGAGCTTGACATCATACGCGTCGCGCATGGCCTTGGTCGAGAACCCGAGCAGACCCTCGACGATGATGAAGTCCTTGGCCTCGACATAGGACGGCGGGTCGAAATCGCCCGTGGCATGGTTATAATGCGGCTTCAGGATGGCCTTGCCATCCTTGAGCAGGTTCAGGTGCTGCTCGATGATGTCCATATAGTTGCAGTCGGGATGCAGGGCCGTCAGCCCCTTCTCGGCGCGCTGTGCGCGGTTATACTTGTGGTAATCATCGGTGCAGATGATCGTGCACCGGTCCTGTCCGATAACCTTTGCAATGCCGCTCGTAATAGTCGTCTTTCCGGCCGCCGAATCACCGACGATCCCCAGCAGGATCGGTCTCTTTTGCATCTCACTGCTCCTCGATCAGGCCAGGCGGCTTGACAGATCCTGCCTTACCGCCCCGCCCCACCCATGAATGAATGTGCTTTTTAGTCGCGCTACCCGAGCATTCCGCCCACCAACAATAAAAATCCCCTTGGCGGTCCAATCTCCCACCAAAGGGACGCGATTTGCCGCCCGGGCCGGTCCAACGAACCCAACCGCGGTCAAGAGCCGCGTATTTTCCCTCACCTTGCCCCTGTTCGGCAATAGTCGGGGGCTAACGCCTTCCGGCATTATGGTTGATCCATGTCCGCCACGCCTCATACAGATCCAGGGAACGGGCCACAAGCGTCGACGACGGCGCGAGGCCATCGTAAGGCAACGGGCGCCCCTCGAGCGTCGTGGCGATCCCGCCTGCCTCCTGCAGGATCAGGCTGCCGGCCGCGTAATCCCATAATTTCTGGCCCCCATGCACGGACAGATGGGCGCGCCCGGCCGCGAGCCAGCACCACTCGAGGGCGCACGAACCCCAGTTACGTTGCGACCCGTACGGCGGGTCGATGCCCAGCCGCCCCGCGAGGCGGGGCTTCAGTCGCTTGAAGTCCACCAGCGCCACACATCGCCGTAAGGCCGGCGACCAGTCCAACGCGTGCAGGCGTTCGCCGTTCAACCAGGCGCCTTGGCCACGCAATGCCTTGAAACACTCCTTGCGCACCGGGTCATAAACCATACCTAGAGTCGGCGCGCCGTCTTGCAACAGGGCGAGCGATACCGCAAAAAATGGCAGGCGGTTCACGAAATTCGTGGTCCCGTCGAGCGGGTCGAGACACCATGCACCATGCGCCGACTGCAGCGCCGCGCGTTGTTCGGCCTCCGGCATCTCCTCGCCCACCAGGGCAAACTGCGGCCAGCGGATGCGCAGCTCCTCGGCAAGCCAGGCCTGGACCGCGGTATCGGCAGCGGTCACGAGGCTGCCATCTTCCTTCAGCCGCGACCGGCTCACGCCAAAAAGCGGCATGATCTCCCGATGCGCGACCTCTTGAACGAGACCCTCCAGGACCTCGAGCGCGGCATAGGTGCGAAGATCGAGGCCCTGGTCGACGCTCAAAGGTTCATGCCTCCTTCCATTTAATGGAGCAGCCGATGCTCGGGATCTGCTCACGCGGCCCGTGACCGGTACGTGCCACCTGGACCATGGCCTCGAAGAGCTCGCGACGCGCGCCGGCTACCGCCTCCTTGCGACTCGCATCGAGCCGACCCCGGTATTGAAGCGTAAGGTCGGCCCCATAACCGAAGAAATCCGGCGTGCACACCGCCCCGAAGCGGCGCGCCACCTCCTGCGTCTCGTCGTACAGGTAGGGGAACGGGAAGTGGTACTCCTCCGCGATACGCTGCATGTTGGCAAACGAATCCTCCGGATAATCCGTCGGATCGTTGGACATGATGGCGCAGCTTCCGATACCTTCCGCGCGCAAGGCCGCGGCGTCACGGATGAGACGATCCCGGATCGCCTTCACATAAGGACAATGATTGCAGATAAACATCACGAGCAGACCGCGTTCACCGCGTACATCGGCGAGACTGAGGATGCGGCCGTCGGTGGCCGGGAGGACGAAATCGGGGGCGGGCCGCCCGAAGTCGCACACCGGGGTTTCTGTACTGACCATAGCGCCTCGTCAAACTGGCATGCCGTGGGGGCTGCATTATGGCACACCTTGATCGACTGCTGTCTATACTCAACGGTAGGACATAAGTCGCAGGGTGGTCGTCCGGGGGGTCGGGTACGATGGACGGCGCGTGGCCGCGGCCATGATCCCGACACCGCTCGTCGCCCGCAAAATGGCGCAGGGGCCGATCTGTCGGTGGTGACCACCACCCCGCCGATCCCTAACATTGCGCTGTCCGCGGCCCCGGGCCTATCGGCCGCCCAATACGCACGGCTGCAGCACGCGCTCCTTGGGGCGCCGGCAAGCCTGTTTCAGGCGCTCGGCCTGCCGCGCTTCGTGATCGCGCATGCGCGCCAATACCGCGGGCAGGACCGTCTCCTGAAGATCTATTGGGGCTACTGATTGACGGCTTAGGCGATTACCGGGGCGACACTGAGCGGGGCCTCGGCCGCGACGGGATCATAGAAAAGCTCCTTCAGTCCGGCCAGATCCGGGATGCCGGCGCGCTTGCCGTCGATATCGAGCGACACCGCAAGATAGGGATGCACGGCGTCCTCATCGGTGAGCAGCACGGAGGGCGCCTCTATCGTCCGCGACTGGGGCTCGGCATTGGTCAGGATCGCGAAAAATTCCGTGGGCGCGCGGCCCGGGAGCGGATAAAAGACCGCGACCCGCGACTTGGGCCCGATGGTGGCGGGCGGCCCCCAGAAACGGCCCAGGTCACACACTGCAATGGGTCGTGAACGCCAGCTCATCACGCCCAGCACCCACGACGGACTCAAGGGGAGCGGCGTCAACCTCTCCACCACCCCAACCTCCGCGACCAGCGCGCTTGGCACCAACAGGTAACGGTCGCAAACGGGTAACAACAGGGCATGGACACGATCACTGGCCAAGGCCATGGTCACCCTCCAAGGCGCGCAGATAAGAAGCCACGGCGTCGGTCGCCAACACCAGAGTCAGGTCGTTCCGGCCCACCGCCGCCCCTGGGAAGAGATGCTGCCCGGGAACCGGTGCCGGCCCGAGCGGCGTGAACGGCGCGATACGCAAATCGCCGGCCGGCAAGAGATGCAGATCATCCACCAGGAGGCCGACCGGCCGCGCCGTGCCGACCCCAAGGAACACCGCCCGCGTCCAGCCGCTTTCAGGGAGCGGCGCCCAATCCGGCCCCAGGGCATAGGCAAGCCACGATACGCCTTGGACGGTACGCTGCGCCGCGGCCCGCCCGGTGCGCTCGACCTGCATATTCTCGCGCGGCTCAACAAGGATGTCCGGGAGGTTGGGCATGAGAAAGACCTGCCCGGCAAACCGCAACTGCAGGTAATGGCGCAGGTCGGTCATGAATGGCCCCGTCGCAACAATCCCTCGATCTCCTGGCGCAGATCCTCCTCCTGGTACGGCTTCCCAAGATAGACGTCGACGCCGAGCGCCATGGCATGTTCACGGTGCTTGCGACCCGAGCGCGACGTGATCATGACGATCGGGACATGGCGCAGACGCGTGTCGGCGCGCACCCGCGCTGTGAGCTCGTAGCCGTCCATACGCGGCATCTCGATATCCACGAGCATGACATCCGGGATACGATCGCGCAGCTGTTCCAGGGCCTCGATGCCATCCTTCGCGGTCGCGGCATCATAACCCTGCTTTTGCAGGAAGCGGGTCGTGACCTTGCGCACGGTCAGGGAATCATCGACGACCAGGACATACGGTCGTTCCACGGCCGGTGCCTCGGCGGCGATCGTGTTGACACGCAGGCCCTCGGCTTCGTTCCATAGTGCCGGGATGTCGAGAATCAGCAGTACGCGCCCATCTCCCATGATGGTCGCCCCGAAAAGCCCGCGGATCTCGCCTAGTTGCGGGCCGAGGGACTTGACCACAATCTCGCGCGTCCCAAACAGGCTATCCACCCCGACTGCGACCTCCCGCGTATCAAGCCGCAGCAGCAGCACCGGCAACTTGCGCGGCCAGACACCTCCGCGAGGGATACCGAGGCGCGCCCCGAGATCCATGAACGGGTAGTCGCGGCCCCCGTAGCGCAGATTCGGGTGGTCGCCGGCCAGCGCCTCCATGATCGCCCCGGCCGGCGCCTCCACGATATTGACGATCGCAGCAAGCGGGATCGCAAACATCTGATCGCCGCACCCCACCATCAGCGCCTGGGTGATCGACAGCGTGAGCGGCAACCGGATGACGAAGGTCGTTCCCCGGCCAGCCTGGGTGTCGACGCTGATCGCGCCTCCCAACTTCTTGACCTCGCTATGCACGACATCCATGCCGACGCCACGACCCGACAGATGGGTGATCCTAGCGGCGGTCGAGAAACCGGGCAGCAGGATGAACTGCATGACCTGCTCATCGCTGACCAGTGCCGCCGTCGGCACGAGCTTGCGCTCGATGGCCTTGGCGCGTATGCGCTCGACATTGAGCCCGGCGCCATCATCCGACACCCGGATCACGATCTCCCCGCTCTCCTGTACGGCCTGTATGGTAATAGTGCCCACTGGGCGCTTTCCGAGACGCTCCCGTTCCGCGGCGGGCTCCAACCCGTGGTCGATGGCATTGCGGATCATGTGTTCGAACGGGCCGATCATACGTTCCAACAGGTGGCGGTCGAGCTCGACATCGGCAGCGGCCAGGACAAGCTCGGCGCGTTTATTGAGCTCGCGCGCCGTCTGCCGGACGATCTGCCGTAACCTGTGGGCCTGGGTGGCGAATCGCACCATGCGCGTACGCATGAGCCCCTCTTGAAGCTCGGTATTCACACGCGCCTGCTGCTGAAGGACGGCCTCCGCCTGACTTGCCACGGCATCGAGCGTGCCGTGCACGGTGATCAAATCGTGCAGGTTCTCGGTCAGACCTCGCGACAGATGCTGGAGTCGCGAGTAGCGATCGAACTCCAGGGGATCGAAATCCGGGGCGACATTGCCCTCGTCGATGCGCGCGCGCGACACGATCTGGGACTCGGCCTGGATCTCGAGTTCACGGACCTGGTCCCGGAAACGCTTGACGTTGCCGTTTAGCTCCGCCAGATGCCCTTTCAAGCTGAAGATCTGCTGCTCCATGCGGGCCCGCGCGATACTGACCTCTCCGGCATAGGCTACCAACCGGTCGAGAAGCGCCGTATGCACGCGCACCTGACTGGCCGCCTCGGCCTTGAAGAGATCCTCGGCGGGGTCGTTTAGCGCCGGCGACGCCACGATGGTGGCGGCTGGCGCCGCTGCCGGTACGGGAACCGGAGGCGGCGCGACAAACCCCCCATCGGGCGGATTGTCCGCCGACAAGCTCGCCATCAAGGCCCGCGTGATGTTCTCGCCCAGGACATCGCGGCCCGACACGAAGGCGTTATAGAGCCCACCCAGATGTTCGGCAGCGGCATCCAACAAGGCAAACAGCCGCTCGTCGCGTGGCTGTTCGCCGTCCTCGACTCGGCGCAGGAGGTCTTCTGTTGCATGCGCCACATCGCCCATGCGCGCGGCCCCGCACATGCGTGCGCCGCCCTTCAAGGTGTGCAGGACCCGCTTTAGCGCATCGAGCAGGTCGTCGCGGTCCCGGTATTCCCGCCACTGGCCAAGGGCCGCCTCCAGGCTGTCCAGAAGATCGCGCGCCTCGTCGCGAAAAATGGCGCGCAGCTCGGGGTCGATCGCCTCGTACGGCGCATCCGCTCCGGGAAATACCACCGGGTCGGCGGACTGAAGGGCCTCGATCGGACTCCCCGAGCGTTCCCCGGGTAGGGCGCTTACCACCGCGCCCTCGGGTACGCCCTGTCCATCGGACTCCCCGGGTACAGCCTCGCGCACCCCCTCCTGCAACGCCAGATTCTTTTGCCACCAGGTGAGCCCGGGGTGCGGCAGCCCCTCCCGCGTGAGCGCGTCCAGACGTTCCGCAAGGGCCGCAAGCGGCGCGTCCGGATCGCCGTTGTCGCCCAGGGCGGCGAGCACGCCCTCGATGGCGACCGCTAGGCACCCCAAGAGGTCGGCAGCCTCGGTCCCGAGCGGTTTTTGATCGATCTCGCGGGCCTGAAGGCAACGCTCCAGACCGGCGCATGAGTCGGCCATAGCCAGGAGCGCCACGGAACGGGCGCTTCCCTGCATCGTATGCACGGCGCGCAATAGATCGGCTGACACCGGATGTTGAGGGCCATCGGCGAGCACGGCCGCCAACACGCGCAGGTGGTCGCGCGTCTCGGCGACGAAGATATCGCGCAGCAAGGGATCGGCAAAAAGCGGTGACGCGTGGGGCGGCGAGGCGGTGTGTGCGACGCCATCCAATCCCTCGTCGCCCGGGACCAGGATCTCGTCGCCGCAGGCCGCGCCCTCGCCGGACAGCACCACGACGCCATCGCCCTCGGCCAGCAGAGTGATGGGGCCCGCGGCCGTGTCCGGCACGGGCGTTGCCGGGGATGGCTCGCGCCCCGCCGCCAAGGCCTGGAGGGCATCGCGAACGACCGCCATCTCCGGGAGTCCTTGGCCCTGCTCCACGGCCGCCACCCAATCCCGTACCACCTCATGGGCGCGCGCCACCCAGGTGAGCGCGGCAGGGCTGACGGCCTGTTCGCGGGCGCGGATCTTGTTCAAGAGCGTCTCGGCATCATAGGAGAGCTCGGCAATCTCACCGGCCTCCACCATGCGTCCGCTACCCTTCAGGGTATGAAACGCGCGGCGCGCGACGGTCACGGCGTTTTCATCGGACAAGTCGGCACGCCACGCCGACAACGCCTCATCGAGCTGCGCTACTGCCTGATGCGCGTCCTCGAGAAATACCGGCAGGATCTCAGGATCTATGGCGAGCTGTGGGCCCGCCACCGCCGGCGCCTGAGGCGGCACGGCCTCACGGGCGGGCTCTTCGCGCACGATCTCGTTCAAGGGTCGCGCCAGGTCGGTAAGCTCCGCGGGACGCAAGGGACGGCCGCGCTCCAGTCCGTTGACATGCGCCTCGAGACCGGCGACCGCGGCGGCCAGGGCCTCGGCAAACGCCCCGCCGGGGGCCAAATGGCCCTGCGCCAGACGGTTCAGGGCCCCATGGAGGGCACGCGCCAGATCAGAGGCGGGCTCCTCCTCGAGCACCTGGAAGGCCGCCTCGACCTGCGCCGCCAGGGTCGGCACCTCCGCCAATCCCTCGCGATCCCGCGGAGAGGCGACAAATGCCAGGAAGGCCTCCTCGATACGCGCGAGATTGGCACGGATCTCGGTGGACACCGCCCCCACCAGCTGGCGCCTGTCCTGCGCCGACAGGGGCCCCTCGGAGACCTCCATGCCGCTCGTGTCCGGCAGCGATGCGAGATTCACCAACACCCGCGTCTGTTCGTCGATCCCCAGCCGCCAACCGGAGGCCCCATAAGGGATCTCGCGCGCCGCGCTCTCGATCTGCAAAAGCCCCTGGGCCAGGGCCATGGCCACGGCCCCGGACTTTTGGAGACGCCCGTCGGCCAGCGCCCGGCAGGCCTCAGCGATCGCCGCGGCCAGTCCACCCAGCGGTGCGACCTCGAGGGTCGCGAAGGTCTTGGCCATCTTGTCGAGCAGCAGCACCAGCTGGCCATTGGCATCGTCTGTCGTTTCGTGCGGATCGAAGCAGCGCGACAGCAACGACTGCGCCTGCGCGATCTCCTGACTCAGCGCGCTCGCAATCGACCGCAGCGCGGCCATGGAGACCTCGGTGGACTCATCAGGGGCCGGCCCCGCGAGACCGAAGGCCTCACGGACGGCCGTGATTACGGGATCGGACGATACACCCTCGCGCAGCACAAATAGCATGTCGCGCGTCAATCGCTCGCAGGCGCTACGGCTGCCGCCCCGATCCTGGCCGTCGGCAAAACGCTTGAGAAGTTGGTCGAGGCGCGAGATCAGTTTCTTGTCCTCGACGCGCGGATCGGGTGCATCGATCAAAAGCCGCAGAAATGCCTCGGCCACCCACAGACACTGGGCGAGGGGCGCGAACGCGACGTATGCGCGCCAGCCGCGCACGAGGTCCGGCAGGCTGCGCCGGCTTTCCTCATCGGCGACACCCTTCAGCCACTTCAACAGCGCCGCTTGAAACAGCGATCGCTGTTGACGAAAGGCCTCGACGAAGCCCGCGTCATCGGCGGCCGCCGCCCCTGGCGGCCGCGGCGTAAGATCCACCCGGAAGAAGGCCTGGGGGGGCAACGGCTCGGCGCCCCGGCCAGCACGCAACTCGTTGGCGAGCCCAAGCAGGGCAAGACCGTCGCCCAGACCGCGGGTTTGAACCCGGTCGAGGATATCCGGGAACAGCAACAGCGCACGTACCAGCGGCTCCAGGACCTCCTCGCGAGGTGGCTCGGTCGTGGCGAGCAGGGCCTGCACCGAGGCCTCGGCCTCGCCCACGAGGTCTGCCAGGGCATCGACCTCGACCATCTTCAGGGTGCCGCTCACCTGATGGAGGTAGCTCGCGCACAGCCTGAGCTTGGCCTCGTCGGAGCGGTGCTCCACGAAGGCCTCGAGCGCAAGCCGCGCCTGCTTTAGGGTCTCATCTATCTCGTCTTTGACCCATCCCAGCGTCCCGAGATCGATACTGCTTTCGGTGACCATCTTACCCCCGGCCGGCACGCCAGCCCTCAAGCCGGCAGCTTGAAGCCCGCAACCGATGCCTGCAGTTCGCCCACGAGATCGGAGAGTTTGGCAATCGATTCGGCGGTCTGTTGAGTCCCTGCCGATGTGGTCGCCGTCGCCTCCTGGATCTCGGTCATGCTGGTCGAGACGGTTGTCGCCGCCTCGGACTGCGCGCGCGCGTCCTTGGCGATACGCACGATAAGTCCCGACAGTTGCTCTGACACCGATTCGATCTGGCCGAGCGCCTGGCCCGCGGCATCCGCAAGGCGCGTACCCTCGACCACGCCGTTCGTGGCCTTCTCCATGGAACTTACAGCCTCGTTGGTATCGGCCTGAATGGTCTTCACGAGATCCGCGATCTGCTTGGTTGCCGCCCCCGAGCGCTCCGCAAGCCTTTGCACTTCATCTGCGACCACCGCGAAGCCGCGCCCCGCGTCTCCGGCCATGGCCGCCTGAATGGCGGCGTTCAGCGACAGGATATTGGTCTGTTCGGCAATGTCGTTGATGAGCTCCACGATTTCCCCGATCTGCTGCGAGCTCTCGCCGAGACGCTTGATGCGCTTGGCAGTTTCCTGGATCTGCTCGCGCATCTCATCCATGCCCTTGATCGTGTTCTGCACGGCCTCGGCGCCGCGTTTGGCGGTCAACACCGAACCCTGCGCCACCTCTGCGGATCGTCCCGCGCTCTGCGACATATCGTCCATGGACTTTGCCATCGTACGGATGCGCTCGGTGGTCGCCAGGATCTGCGCGGCCTGGCGCGTGGCGGCGTCATTCAGCTCCGCCGCAGTCCGGCGGCTGCGGTTCGAGGCGCTCGCCACCTCTTGCGCCGTGGTATTGATGCGGTACACGACGTTACGCATCTCCTTTACGGCGTAGTTGATGGAGTCGGCGATGGCGCCCGTGATCTGCTCCGTCACCTGCGGCTGGATGGTCAGGTCACCGTCGGCGAGGTCGCCCATCTCATCGAGCAGCTTCAGGATCGCGTCTTGCGTCTCGCGGTTCTGGTTGGCGCTCTGGCGCGCCCGCATCCGCTCGTCGCCGACAAGTTTGCGCCCGAGCAACAAAAGGAACACGAGCGATAACCCCGCCAGGGCGTAACCGGCGTACTTCTCGAACCGGCGCTTATGCGAAAGCGCCATATAGCCCGCAACGAGGGCGCGGCTTTGCGCGAGCAGCTTGTTGCTGCTATGGAAGATCTTGGCACCCGCGCGCTGCGCGACGAACAACGGAGCGGCATCGGCCAGAATGCCTTGCACGCTGTCGTCCATGGCCGAGAAGGTACGCACGGCGCGCTCGAACTTGGCGTGCGTGACCGCCGGAAGCTCCGGTCCCAATTGCGTCTGGGTCTGCTTGAAGAGCTTCGTATCCTCACCGAATTCCGCGGCCGCCACGGCCGCCGCGCTGCCGCCTTCGGCGAACAGATTCACCTCCATCGTGATACGCTGGCTCAGCATGCCTTGACGCGCCGCAAGATAGATCAGATGAGGCGGCATATGGGCCCGCATGCCGCGCGTCACGATCTCATCCCACAAGGCGAGCAACATGGGCGCGGTCTGGTTCACCGTCGCCACATAGTCGTGCATCATGAGCGACGGCTCTTCCTCTTTTATGATCTGATCGACATGATGGCGCACGCCGAGCCAGGTGGTATTGAGCGCCATGAGCGCCGGCCGAACTATCATCGGGCTGGGCGGTATGCCGAGGCTTACGTTACCGTCCTTCAGACTGTCGATGATGTTCTGGTAGTCGAGACGCGCGCGCTTGAGGTCACTAAACGCGCTTTCCTCGCCGAGCATCGTCGCCGCCGCATCCTTCGCGATACGCTGCGACAACATGAGCAACTGGTCGGACTGCTCGATATACTTCGAGTCGCGATTGGCCTGCTGGGCCTCCGAACCGAACAAAATCGCGACCCCGACGAGCGACATGACCATCAACAGAAGCAGCACTGAGATGCCGGTCATGCTGCGGCCGACGCGTGATCCCTTCTTGCCGCGCTCGGCCTTGGCGCGTTTTTTGGGTGCCGGCTGCACCTCGACGAACCGTTCGCCTTGCCCGCTGCCCAAGGACGCCAGCTCTTCGGTCGGCTGATCCAAAACGACCCCCTTCTTTTTGGATAGTCTCGCCACCATAATCGATGTTCCTCGTTAACGTTCTTATATGCGCCCGATTGCTTGTCGTGCCGGCCTTAGGCCGCCACGTGCTTGAAAGTGAGGCTTTCCGTAAGCGAACGCAGATCAAAGACGCCCCATAACGTATCGTCCTGGGCATATGCGGTCTGCACATGCATAAGAACGGCGTTATCGAGCCCCGCGATGTCGCGCCGATCCCGCTCGGCATCGAAATGCTTTAATCCCAAGACCTCGTTGACCACGAGTGCCGTACTAAAATCGCCCACATGCATTACGAGCAGGCGCGCCTTGTCGTCCATGGGTACCGGCGCCTTGCCGAAGTATTCCGCCAGATCGATGATGGTCAGGAGCGAGCCGCGCACGTTGGCAACGCCCTTCACCCACCGCTTCGTACCCGGGACACGCGTGACCTCCGGCCGCACCAGCACCTCGGCGATCTGGTCGAGCGACACGAGCAGCGATAGGCCCGCCAGCCGGAATCCGAGGCCGCTCCACAAGGGTGCGGCCTGTGTCTGTTCCGGCAGACCCGGGGCCTGCGCCCGCGCCTCGGCCTGCATCCGCAGGAGGAGCGCGAACGCGCTATCCTGGGCGATATCGCTCACAGCGCCCGGATCTTGTCGAGCAGCACGCTTTCCACTACCGGCTTCACGATGTAATCCTTTGCGCCCTGGCGCAGGCCCCAGGCCTTGTCGGTCTCCTGCCCCTTGGTCGTGCAAATAATGATCGGGATGCCGGCGGTGGCCGGGCTCTTCGATATCGTCCGCGTGGCCTCGAACCCGCTCATGCCGGGCATCACCACGTCCATGAGGATCAAGTCCGGACGCATGGTCTTTAGCTTCTCCAGGCTTTCCTCGCCGCTTCTCGCCGTCGAGATCGTAAACCCGTTACGCCCAAGCATCTCCTGCAGGAGGTGCAGTTCGGTTGGCGAATCGTCCACCACCAAAATACTCTTAATCGCCATTCTTGCTTCTCTCCTCTCTATCTAAGGTGCCCAATCGCAGGACGTTGCGACCACGGACGGTTAGTGCACATGCCGGGCAATGACCTCCACCAGCTCTTCCTGGGTGAAGGGTTTGTTCACATGCTCCTCGGATCCGGCGATACGTCCGCGCGCCTTGTCGAACAAGCCGTCCTTACTGGAAAGCATGATGACCGGTATATGCTTGAAGTCTTTATTGTTTTTTATCAAAAGACAGGTCTGATAGCCGTCTAGCCGGGGCATCATGATGTCCACGAAGATGATGTCCGGCCGACGGTCGGTAATGACCGACATGGCCTCGAACCCGTCCCCCGCCGTGTAGACGTCGTAGCCCGCCTTCTTTAAAAGGGCCTCCGCCGTTCGTCGTATCGTATTGCTGTCATCGATTATCATAACCTTGATACTCACGGGAATCCTCGCCGCTACGTTTCGGACGGCCATTTTGGGCCGCTCCTGCGTGTCTTTCCGCACCCTCCTGATTTACTAGCATACGCTGGTCACGAAATCCATTTAACGGGTGGATAAAAATTTCTAGGCCGCCGGCCGCCCGGGACGCGGCCGGCATCGTGCGGCCGGCCCCCGGTCCCAGGAAAGTCCCGCCCGCGCCTTTCCTTTCGTTGACGCATGGTGTCACTATTCGCCTTCTTTCCCGTTGCGAGGTTCGCTCATGAGCTGTGAGCCCATACATCAGCCCGTCCCCCACCTCACAACCGCCCTGACCGGCCCTTTATTGGCCCTTGAGGAGCGGTTTTTGGAACGCGAAACGCGGATCGAGCAGTGGTTTCATGAGAGATGGCTGACAACGCCAGTCCCCTTCTACACATCGGTCGACTTGCGCAATGCCGGCTTCAAGCTCGCCCCGGTGGATACTAACCTGTTCCCGGCCGGATTCAACAACCTCAATCCGGCCTTCCACCCGCTGTGCGTGCAGGCCTTGCAGGCGGCCGTCGAACGCCTGTGTCCGCGCGCGGCGCGCGTCTTGCTGATACCGGAGAACCATACCCGCAATACCTTCTATTGGGAAAACATCGGCGCGCTCGTCATGCTCCTGGAGCGCGCCGGCTACGAGGTTCGCGTCGGATCGCTGCTGGCGGACAACACGGTGCCACCGCGCGTGACCCTGGCGAACGGGCGCGCGATCCACGTGGCGCCGGTCACGCGTCATGGGGACCGCGTCGGTGTCCCGGACTTCAACCCCTGTCTTGTACTTTTAAACAACGACCTGTCCTCGGGCCCGCCGGCGATCCTGCAAGGCCTCGCCCAGCCGGTCATGCCGCCGCTGTCGCTTGGCTGGTGGAATCGCCTCAAATCCGACCATTTTACTCAATACCGGGAGCTCGCCATCGAGTTTGGGGCCCTAAACGACATAGACCCCTGGCTCATAGACCCGATCTTCCGCCGTTGCGGGCGCATCGATTTTCAAAAACGCGAGGGCGAAGACTGTCTCGCTCACAACGTCGAGGAGGTGTTGCGCCTGGTCGGTGAGAAGTACCAGGACTACGGCATCACCCAGGAACCCTTCGTAATCGTCAAGGCCGATGCCGGGACCTACGGCATGGGCATCATGACCGTGCGTCACGCCGACGAGGTGCGCCAGCTCAATCGCCGGCAACGCAATAAAATGGCGGTGATCAAGGAGGGCCAGACAGTCCAGGAGGTGATGGTACAAGAAGGCGTCTACACGTTCGAGACCATCGGGCCCGAGCAGGCCGTGGCCGAACCGGTGGTCTATATGGTGGACCGTTTCGTAGTGGGCGGCTTTTATCGCCTCCACGAGGCGCGCGGCATCGATGAAAACCTGAACGCGCCCGGCATGCAGTTCCAGTCGCTGGCCTTTGCCGAATGCTGCACGAACCCCGACGGGACATTGGCCCCGGACTCGGGGCCCAACCGCTTTTACGCCTATGGCGTGGTCGCGCGCCTCGCGCTGCTGGCCGCCGCGCGCGAACTCCAGGAGGCGCCGGGGGACACAAAATGACGCGACACCTAGTGGTGGTGATGGATCCGGTCGATCACATCAAGGCCTACAAGGATACGACCGTGGGACTGCTGCGCGAGGCCAGCCGGCGCGGCTACCGCATGGACTTCCTCGAGGCGCGCGACCTCGCGCTGGCCGCCAATCGTCCGGTGGCGCGGGTGCGCAGCCTGGTGGTGCGCAATTCGGACAAGGACTGGTGTGAACTCGGCGAGACGCGCGAACTCGCGCTGGCGGACGCCGACGTCATATTGATGCGCAAGGACCCGCCTTTTAACATGGACTACATCTATGCGACCTATCTGCTCGAGCACGCGCAGGCCGCCGGGGCGCTGGTGGTCAATGATCCGGCGAGCCTACGTGATGCCAACGAGAAATTGTTCGCCACCTGGTTTCCCGAGTGCATGCCCCCCACGCTCGTGACCAGTCGCAAGGATGCCTTGCACGCCTTCCTGCAAGAACACGGGGACATCGTTGTCAAACCGCTGGACGGCATGGGCGGCAGCTCGGTGTTCCGCGTGGCGACAGGCGACGCGAATGTCAACGTCATCTTCGAGACCATGACCGGCAACGAGCAGCGCCTTACCATGGCGCAACGCTTCCTGCCGGCCATTGCCGACGGCGATAAGCGCATCCTCATGATCGACGGGGAACCGGTTCCGTTTGCCCTGGCGCGCGTGCCCGCGCCTGGCGAGACGCGCGGTAATCTCGCCGCCGGAGGCACCGGGGTCGGCCAGCCGCTTAGCCCCTCGGACCGGCGCATCTGTGAGCGCGTGGGCCCAGCGTTGCGCGCGCGAGGCCTCCTGTTCGTAGGGCTCGACGTTATAGGGGAATCCCTGACCGAAATCAACGTCACAAGCCCCACCGGCCTGCGCGAACTCGACCGGCTCTTTCACCTGAACATCGCCAGCGACCTTTTTGATGTCCTGGAGCGCAAAATGACCAAGACCGCCGGCAGGCCATGACACCGGTCCGCATGAAACCCGCCGACCGCCTCGGCATCGCGCTCTTTCTTGCCGGGCTTTTGCACCTCGTGTTGATCCTGGGCGTGCGCTTCGACATGCCTCACGGATCACGGGGGCATGCCCTCGATGTGACGCTCGTCCAGGCGGCAAGTGCTAGCAAGCCGCGCCATGCGCGACGGCTCGCGCAGGTCGACATGCGCGGCGGAGGCGGCGTACACAAGAAGCGCGCGGCCCACACGCCGTTCATCGCCGCCGCCCGCGATGGCGGCACGCCGCAACCGCAGCGGCGACAGCGCGCGCGCCAGTCGCCGGTCGATCACCTCCGGCTGCTGCATACCCGCCAGGGTCCATTGCGCCTCACCTTTGCCAAGCCCGTCTGGCAATTGCACGCCGCGATCGCCGAGCAACTCGGCATCGCCCGCCAATTGGCCGGCGAGGAGGCGCGCCTCAAGGCCGAAATCCGCCGTGACTGGCGTGTCGCGCGGGCTACGGGCCGTGGCCGTGGCGGCGTCTCCACGCGCCGCTTTGCCTATGCGGCCTATATCATGCGATGGGTTCGGCGCATGGAGCGTATCGGGAGCCGGCAGTATCGGCGCATGTTCGCCGGGCATGACCTGACCGGGGCGCTCGTGCTTGAGGTCAAGATTCTCAAAAATGGCGGCCTGCAAAGCGTGAAGATCCTGCGCCGCTCATCCCATCCGGCGCTCGACCACGCGGCCATCGCCATGGTGCGCAGCGCCGCCCCGTTCGCGCCCCTTCCGGCCGTGCGCGGGCCCGGGCTTCGAATCCTGCCGATCATTGAGACATGGCGATTTCAGGGGGGGCATATGACTGGGACCGCACCCTCGACAAACGCCACCCCGTAAACCCGGACTTCCCTTGAAAGACCCGCAGGCATGCCGGATACTAGGGTGACCTTTAAAACTGCGCGTCCCGGCGAGAGGACATCGGCGAAAGGGCAGGCCGCCAACCATCCTGTTCGGGTAAGCGGCGCTCAAGGGGCGTCGGCGGCGCGAGGCCACACATCCACCACTTCGCTGTGAGGGCCCCATGAATATGACCACACCGCTCGCCAATCAATTTCTCATCGCCATGCCGGGGCTTGGCGATCCCAACTTCTTTCGCACCGTGACCCTGGTCTGCGAACATAGCGCGGAAGGGGCCATGGGCATCATCATCAACCGCCCCGTCGACTTGACCCTGGGCGATGTCTTTCAGCAGCTCGACATCGCCAACCCCGATCCGCGCGTGGCCGGACAGCCGGTATATCTGGGCGGCCCCATCCAGAACAACCGCGGCTTCGTCCTCCATGAACCTCTGGGGGCCTACGAATCGACCTTGGCGGTGAGCGATACGCTGGGCGTATCGACCTCGCGCGATGTCCTGACAGCGATCGCCCATCACGAGGGTCCGGCGCACTTTCTGCTGGCATTGGGCTATGCCGGATGGGGCCCCGGGCAACTGGAGCAAGAGATCGCCGATAACGCGTGGCTGAGCGTACCGGCAAGCTCCGAGATCCTCTTTCAGACACCCTCCGAGACGCGTTGGTCGGCCGCCGCCCACCTGCTCGGCGTCGACATGGCGCAACTGTGCGGGGACGCAGGCCACGCGTGAACACGCAGACCTATCTGGGGTTTGATTACGGGACAAAGAGCATAGGGGTTGCCGTCGGACGCCTGGCGAGCGCTCGTGCCGAGGGCGCCGGATGCGTCGCCGGATTAAAGAGCGGACCGGACTGGGATGCCATCTCCCGGCTCGTGCAACTTTGGCAACCGCAGGGATTGGTCGTCGGCCTGCCACGCAATATGGATGGCACCGATAACGCCATGACAGCCTTGAGTCTGCGTTTCGGGAGGCGCTTGGACGGCCGCTATCATCTCCCGGTATACTGGGTCGACGAACGGCTGACCACGGTTGCGGTGCGCGAGCATGTCAGAGATACCGGGGCACGCAAGACCCGGCGCAAGGCCATGCTCGATACCCTGGCGGCGGTGGCGATCCTTCAGGCGTTCTTTGATGAGCCGCAGCAGCGCACGCGCTGGCAGGAACAAGGCAAAGCAGGATAAAGGGGATGGGGCATCCGTGATCGACGTGGAACTGGCGCTCTCACGCGTAATCGACGGCGCACGGGCCTTCAGCGAACGCAAACCGCTCCTGATCGGCATCCACACCGGCGGGGTATGGGTCGCCGAGCGCGTCCATGAGGGCCTGGGCCTCGATGAGCCGCTCGGGACCCTCGATATCTCGTTTTATCGTGACGACTTCAGCCGGGTCGGCATACACCCCCAGGTCAAGACCTCGCACCTCCCGGTTCCGCTTGATGGACGCCACATCATCCTGATCGATGACGTGCTGCATACCGGGCGCACCATAAGGGCGGCCATGAACGAGATATTCGACTTCGCGCGTCCGGCGTCCATTGCGCTCGCGGTCCTGATCGTGCGCGATGGGCGCGAGCTCCCGGTGCAGCCCGACATCGCCGGGGCGACGATATCCCTGAGACCGTGGCAACACATCAAACTGACAGGACCCGATCCCCTGGGGATCCGCATCATGGAGAAGCGCGAATGATGTCGGCACAGCCTGGCAGTGCCCACCGCGCCCGACACTTCCTCACCACCGAGGACCTGAGCGGCGACGCCATCGGCGAGATCCTGGACACGGCCGAATCATTCATCAGCGTCGGCGAACGCGAGATCAAGAAGGTGCCGCTGTTGCGCGGTAAGACCATCGTCAACCTGTTTTTCGAGGCCAGCACGCGCACGCGCACCACCTTCGAGATCGCCGGCAAACGCCTGTCCGCCGACATCATCAATATCAATACCAGCGTATCCGCCACGCAAAAGGGCGAGAGCCTGCTTGATACCGTGCGCAATCTCGAGGCCATGCACACCGACCTGTTCGTGATCCGCCACCCGCTGAGCGGGGCCGCCGACCTCATTGCCCGTTCGGTGCCCCATCATGTGCATGTCGTCAACGCCGGCGACGGACGCCACGCCCACCCTACCCAAGGCCTGCTCGACATGTTCACCATCCGCCGCTACAAGGGGGACTTCCGGCGGCTGACCGTGGCCATCGTGGGCGATGTCCTGCACTCGCGGGTGGCACGCTCGCAGATCCACGCGCTGACGGCGCTCGGCACCAAGGAGGTGCGCGTCGTGGGTCCGCGTTCGCTGTTGCCGGCCGCGGTCGGGACCTTGGGAGTCCGCGCCCACACCGACATGGCGACAGGTCTGTCGGGCGCGGACGTGATCATCATGCTGCGACTCCAATTCGAGCGCATGAGCGGGGCCTTGATCCCGAGTGCCCGCGAATATTTCGACCTCTATGGCCTGACTCGCGAGCGCCTGGCGCTTGCCGACAAGGACGCCATCGTCATGCATCCCGGACCCATGAACCGCGGCCTGGAAATTGCCTCGGACGTGGCCGACGGCCCGCAATCCGTGATCCTGCCGCAGGTCACCAATGGGATCGCGGTACGCATGGCCATCCTGGCGCGTCTTGCCGGGGCCTCCGCCGGAGAGGGTCGCGCCTCATGAATATCGCCATAATCGGCGGTCGCATACTCGATCCTGCGCACGACGTCGATGCCACCACCTCGCTGTTTGTGCAAGACGGCGTGATCGCAGGCCTTGGGGAGGCGCCTTCGGGGTTCCTGCCCGAACGCACGATAGACGCCCGAGGGCTCGTGGTGTGCCCGGGCCTCGTCGATCTGCGCGCCCGGCTGCGCGAGCCCGGGCTCGAACACAAGGGGACGGTGCAGACCGAGACGCACGCGGCGTTGGCCGGCGGCATCACGCAACTCTGCTGTCCGCCGGACACCGACCCGGTCATCGACACCGCGGTCGCCGCACAATGGCTGGTCGACCGGGCCCGATCCTGCGCAGGTGCGCGGGTACGGCCGATCGGTGCCTTGACGCGGGCACTGAACGGGACGCATCTCGCGGACATGCATGCCTTGCGTCAGGCCGGCTGCGTGGGGGTCGGCAACGCCCTCGTGCCCATCAAGGACAGCGCCGTCTTGCGTCACGCCCTGGAGTACGCTGCCGGTATCGGGTTACTCGTGTTCCTGACGCCTGAAGACCCGTGGCTGTCGGCGCCAGGTGTCATGCACGAGGGTCGGATAGCGACCCGTCTGGGGCTTGCGGGGATCCCGGAGAGCGCCGAGACCATCGAGATCGCGCGCGCCCTTATGCTCATCGAGGAAGTCGGGGTACGCGCGCACTTTTGCGGGATCTCGTCTGCGCGCGGCGCGGCCTTGATTGCCGAAGGCAAGAGACGGGGACTTGCGATCACCGCCGATACGCCCATCCATCAGCTGTATATGACGGAAGACGATGTCGGCATCTTCGACACCAACTATCGCCTCCGTCCACCGGCACGCACCATGGCCGACCGCGAGGCGCTGCGCGCGGCGCTGGCAGCGGGCGCAATCGATGCGTTGTGCTCCGATCATCAGCCGCATGAAGCTGATGCCAAGGAACGGCCCTTCAGTGATGCCGAACCCGGGATCGCGGGGCTCGAGACGCTGCTGCCACTCACCCTGCGTCTCGTGGAATTAAACATCCTGACCCTCAAGGACGCCCTGGCGGCGGTGACCCATCGTCCGGCGGCGCTTCTGGGAATCCCGGGTGGGACGCTGGGCGTCGGCGAGTGCGCCGACATTTGCCTCTACGACCCCGAGGCCGTCTGGACGCCGACCCCCTCCTCGGTTCGCACCCGGGGAGGCAATAGTCCGTTCTACGGGACCTCCCTGCGCGGTCAGGTCATAGCCACCATCCACGAAGGACGCATCGTCTACGAGCGGCCCGCGCCCCGATAGCGGCGCACGGCCCGACCTTCAGGGCAATGCTCGCCGTGACTGCTCCCCGGCCTCACAGGCCATGGGCCATGGGCCATGCGGCCCACAATGTACGGCCTGCAGAGGCCGGAGCTTCCCACTTCCTAGGCAGCTACCATCCCGATAGGAGATGGGTTTACGCCGCCTCCATGGGCATAGGCCATACGGCCTACAATGGAGACCGACAGTCCTGCGGCCTTTAACTGCAAAATGCCCTGATGGCGGATATTGATCGCGGCGTTCACGTCGCGGTCGTGGGTGGTGCCGCAGGCGGCACAGGTCCACGTCCGGTCTTTCAGCGTCAGCGTCGTGTTTCTCGCTCCGCAATGAGAGCAGGTCTTGCTGGAGGGGAAGAAGCGATCGACGCGGATGAGATACCCGCCCCGGGCCTTCAGCTTGGCCTCGAGCTTGGTGACAAGCCCCGACCAGCCGACATCGGCAATGGCGCGGGCAAGCCGCCGGTTTTTCATCATCCCCTTCACGTTCAAGGTCTCGGCGCAGACCGCTTGGTTTTCGTCAGCCAGGCGCCGGGAGACTTGGTGTTGCCAATCCGTGCGCGCATCGCGTACTCGTTCATGGGCCCGGGCGAGCTGCTGGCGCGCTTGGGCCACATTGCTGCCGAAATAGTCCCGCAGATCGGCCACGGGACGACCCGCCGCCGCACACCGGGTCTTGGCGGCCTCGATCTTACGGGAGAGCGACTGCTGTTTGCGTCGGAGGTTCTTCAGGGACCGGCGCAGGAAGCGGGGGTTGGGGGTCTTGGCGCCATGGCTTGTGATGACGGCGTCACTGAGCCCAAGATCGATGCCGGTGACCCGCGTGACAGGCCGCACCGGCTCCGGCCGGGTCTTTCCGTCCTCGGTCAGCACCGCGGCGTAATACTTTCCGGTCGCAGACCGTGAGACCGTGACGGTCTTGATGGCGCCTGTGATCTCCCGGTGGACCACGGCCTTCACCCAGCCGACCTTGGGGAGAAAGACCTTATCGCCCTCGACCTTCACCCGCTGGGGATAGGCGTAAGACTGACGTGGCGCATGCTTTTTCTTGAACTTGGGAAAGCCGGCGCGATGGGCAAAGAAGTTCGTATAGGCCCGATCGAGATGACGAAGAGTCATCTGCAGGGCCTGGGAGTCGGCCTCTTTGAGCCAGGGAGTGTCTCTGGCCTTCCACACCGGCAGCATGGTGATGAGGGTATGGATCGAAAGAGACTCGCGCCGCTCCCTCCACGCCACCTTCTTCACATCCAGGGCCTTGTTCCAGACGAAGCGCACACACCCCAATTGCCGCGCGATGAGGTCTTGCTGCGCGACATTAGGATAGAGGCGGATTTTTGTGGCGTGGAACATGACGGGAATTATAGCCGATACACGACAGATGCGCCTTATATCCCCGCCCTGATGGGCCATAGGCCATCCGGCCTACAATGTACGGCCCACAATGATGGCGGGGTTTTACGGCGCTGCAGGATAATCGGGGCCCCGGGGTAGTCGTATGGCCGGTCGCACACAGGAGGCCATGTGCTCGTGCCGCGCGGCTGCTGTGCGCTCGACGTTTCCCGCCCAGGAGGAGCGCCGCCGACGCGTAGCCTTCGAGGGTTGAGCCCGCGAATCTTCCCGACGCTCGCCATGGATTCCAATACCCTGTCAACGTCTTTCCGGCGCGCAAGGTCGGCCTACCCGAAGACCTGACCCGCAGGCTTGCCGTGCCTCTCAATTGAACCCGGACCCATGGGGATAGGGCCTCAACCCGGAGTCCCGCCTCGGCGCACGGACGCCGGGCTTGCGCGGCGTCGCCACGCGGCCACGGCCACGATGAGTGCGAGCATGACCAGGACGCCGGTGTTGCCGAAACGATCATAGGGCGTAAGCCCTACATACGGTTGCGCGACCACCGTCAGCACACCCTCCCGAAAAGGAGCGAGCCGGGCACGGATCCGCCCGGTATGACCCACGAGCGCCGTGATGCCATCATTGGTCGCGATCACCATGTCACGGCCGGCCTCGGCGGCGCGCAGTTGCGCAATCTGGAACTGCTGGGCAGCCTCGTTCGAATGCCCATACCACGAGTCGTCGCTGACATTGACAAGCAGGGTCGCACCCGGCAGGCCCTGGGTGACCAAGGATCCGTAGGCGATCTCATAGCAGATCGACACACCGACGCGTGCGTGCGCAACAGGCAAGGGGGGCTCTGCGCCATGCCAGGGCGTGAAGCTCGCCATCGGGATATGCAGGACGTCCAGGACCGGGGTCAAGAGTGCCGGCCACGGCAGATATTCGCCGAATGGCACCAGGTGGCGCTTACGGTAGAAACCGTCATGACGCCCGATACTCATGACCGCGTTATAGACAGGTCCATTGGGATCGTTGGCATTACCCTCGATGAGGCCGAACAGGAAGTGGCGGCCGCCGACGCGCGCCAAGTGCTGCATGTAGGGTATGAATCGCCGCCGCAGCTGATGCGAATAGGTCGGGATCGCCGTCTCGGGCCAGATGACCAGGCGACCGTCACTCTTTGCGGTCAGACGCAGATAGCGCCGGATGATCATGCGCAGCATGCCCGGATGCCATTTGACAGTGGGCAAGACATCGCCCTGGACCAGCGAGGCGGTAATCGGCGCGCCGGCGCGATGCACGAAGGAAAGTCCCGCAAGCGCCGGTGTCACGCCGAGCATGAGCAACACCGGTAGCAGGTCGCGCCGCCGCCCCCGCAAGGCGTTCACGGTGAGCGCGCCGGCTGCGGTCAGAAGGAACGACAGGCCGAGGACGCCCACGAGCGGCGCCCAGGCCATGAGCGGCGGCAGGCTCGCGGCATAACCGACATCAAGCCACGGAAATCCGGTGAGAAACACCCCCCGCACCCATTCGCCGAGCACCCAGATCGCGGCAAAGAGCCAGGGGTCGAGGCCGTCATGTCCTTGCAGGCGCGCAAAGGCCATGCACGCGAGCCCGGCATACGACGCGAGGATCGCGATGAACAGGATACAGGCGAGCGCCGCCAGGGGGGGCGGCATACCACCGAAACGCGACAGCGTGAGATAGACCCAGGGCACGCCGAAGGCAAATAACCCCGCGCCGAAGGCGAAACCACGACCGAAAGCGGCACGCACCGGCGTGGCGATGAGGAGCGCATAGAGGGTCCCCAGGGCGAGTGGCGCAACCCACGGCTGACGGTAGGGGGCAAAGGCCAGATTCAAGACCGCGCCCGCCAGGAACGCGGCCGGCCATCGCGGAAATCCGCTAACCAGCCACTTCGCTTTCTTCGGCAATCGGAACGACTTTCAGGAGATGGACGCGGCGTGAGTCGGCACGCAGTACTTCAAGTTGCAGCCCGCCGATCTCGAGGCGCTCGCCGCGCTTAGGGACACGACCGAGCGTGGTCATGACGAGGCCGCCGATGGTATCCACTTCCTCGTCATCGTAATGGGTGCCGAAGTATTCGTTGAACTCTTTGATGGGCGTAAGCGCCTTGGCCACAAATTCGTGTTCGGCGCGCTGCATGATCATGACGTCATCGGCATCGAGGTCGTGCTCATCCTCGATGTCGCCCACGATCTGCTCCAGGACGTCCTCGATCGTGACAAGGCCCGCCACGCCACCGTATTCGTCGACCACGATGGCCATATGATTGCGGCTGGATCGAAAATCGCGCAGCAAGACATCCAGACGCTTGCTCTCCGGCACGAATACCGCTGGCCGCAGCAAATCGTAGACGTTGAATGACGCACGCTGCTCGCCATGAAAATACCGCAGCAGGTCCTTCGCCAAAAGGATCCCCACCACCTTGTCCTTGTCCCCATCGATGACGGGAAAGCGCGAGTGGCCGGTCTCGATCACCCGCGGCAGATAGCTCTCGGGCAGCTCCTCGCGATCGATCACATCCATCTGCGCGCGCGGGACCATGATGTCACGGACCCGCATCTCCGCGACCTGAAACACCCCCTCGATCATGTCGAGGGCGTCGCTTCCAATGAGACCGCGCTCGTGCGCCTCGCGCAACGTCTCGCGCAGCGCATCACGGTCCTCCGGCGCCCCCCATAAGACGTGCCCCAAACGGTCGAGAAACGACCGCCCGGGTGCGTGGCCATTATCGTCCTGACCCATGGCTCAACGATAAGGGTCCCTAAACCCCAAACCCGTCAATATGCGTGTTTCCCGCGCTTCCATTACCCGTGCGTCCTGATCTGTCTCATGGTCGAGCCCTTGTAGGTGCAGTATACCGTGAATGACGAGATGCGCCCAATGGGCGTTTTCCGGGTATCCGGCGCGCGATGCCTCGGCCTTCACGAGCGGGGCGCAAATGACGATATCACCCAGAAAGCGGGTCTTGCCAAGCGGCGCGTCATGATACGGGAAGGACAGCACATTGGTCGGCCCGGGCCGTCCCCGAAAGCGCCCGTTCAGCTCCGCCGCCTCCGATTCGGCGACCACCCGCAGCCCTAGACGCATGCTGCCCTCGGCCTCCGCGAGCGCCGCCTTGCACCAGCGGACCAGTGCCGGACGGGATGGAACGGCACAATCATCGCAGTCCACCGCCAGATCGATATACACACGGCGCACGCCTAGGACACGCCCTGTACACGCGGCTCGCGCGCCTCATAGGCCTCGACGATGCGCTGGACCAACGGGTGGCGCACGACATCGGCGCTGGCGAAATGCGTGAACGCTATACCTTCCACATCCTTCAGGATATGCAAGGCCTGGCGCAAACCAGACATCTCCGGACGCGGAAGATCGATCTGCGTGACATCACCCGTAACCACCGCAGTGGCCCCGAAACCTAGGCGCGTCAGAAACATCTTCATCTGCTCGGCGGTGGTGTTTTGCGCCTCGTCTAGGATGATGAACGACTCATTCAATGTCCGTCCTCGCATGAATGCAAGGGGTGCGATCTCGATCACACCCTTTTCGACCAGCTTGGCGACGCGCTCGGGGCCGAGCATGTCGTGCAGCGCATCGTAGAGCGGTCGCAGGTACGGATCCACCTTCTGTTCGAGATCGCCTGGCAGGAAGCCCAGACGCTCACCGGCCTCCACCGCCGGGCGGACCAGGACCACGCGCTGCGCCCGCCCTGTTTCCAGGGCATCCACGGCGCAGGCGACCGCCAGGAAGGTCTTGCCGGTACCGGCGGGCCCCACCCCAAAGGTCACATCGTGGGTCAGGATCTTGCGAATGTAGTCGCGCTGCGCGTCGGTGCGCCCGTAGACGCGCTGCTTGGGCATGCGCAACTCGGTGGGCGGATCGCGATCGTCGCGTGTCCTCGATACCTCTTTCAGCGCCATATTGACCCCCGATGGTGTGATGGCCTGGGATTGACCTGTGACCGCATAGAGGGCGGTGATCAGGCGTTGGGCGTGGCGGGCTTGATCATGATGACCGGTGATGCGGAATTGATTGCCGCGGTTCGCGATCTCCACCCCGAGACTGCCCTCGATCTGGCGGAGATGCTCGTCGAGTTGACCACAAAGACGCGACAGCCGTTCGCTGTCGGGAGGTTGGACGGAAAACTGTATCGCCTGGGGCTTGGTGCTCAAGGAATAGCGGCCTCCCTTTGCTTCGATATCGTCGATGGAACGTCGGTTTCGACCCCCACGAGGCGGCCGCGTAAGGAATTGGGTCGGACCTCCAGAATTTCAACCGTGGCGAAACGGCCGACCAGATCCTGGCCATCGCCCGGAAAATTCACGACGCGATTGTTCGCGGTCCGTCCCGAGAGATCGCCACGCCCGCGCGGGGCGTGGCGGTCGATCAGGATCGTCTCGATGCGTCCGATCATGGCGCGGCTGATGGCGGCAGCGTGCTCGAGATTTCGCGACTGTACGCGCGCCAGGCGCTCGGCCTTCACCGACGCCGGTACATCGTCTGCAAACGCCGCAGCCGGCGTGCCCGGCCGCGGGCTGTAGGCAAAACTGTAGGACAAATCAAAGCGCATCTCCTCGATCAGCGCCATGGTCGCCGCGAAATCCTCATCAGTCTCCCCCGGGAAACCGACGATGATATCGGTCGAGAGACTGATGTCGGGCCGCACGCACCGTAGCCTTTCGATCTTGTCGCGATATTCGGCCACCGTATATCCGCGCTTCATGCGCGCGAGAATCCTGTCCGACCCACTTTGCACCGGCAGATGGAGATGGCTTACGAGCTTATCCTCGGCGGCAAAGGCATCGAGCAAGGTGTCCCCGAACTCCAGCGGGTGGGAGGTCGTGAAGCGGATGCGCCCGATCTCCTCGATGTGCGCGATATACCCTATGAGAGTCGCGAGATCGGCCATGCGTCCGTCGCGGCGACGGCCCTGGTAGGCATTCACATTCTGGCCGAGCAGCGTGACCTCGCGCACCCCTTGCAGGGCAAGCGCGGCAATCTCTGCCAAGACATCGTCGAACGGGCGACTGAACTCCTGGCCGCGGGTGTAGGGCACCACGCAAAAACTGCAGTACTTGCTGCACCCCTCCATGATCGATACAAATGCCCGCGGCCCGTCGGCGCGCGGCTCCGGGAGATTGTCGAACTTCTCCATCTCCACGAACGCAATGTCGACACGCGGTTTCCTGGCGCGCGCGTCGGCGAGCAGCGCCGGCACGCGATGGAGTGTCTGGGGCCCGAATACGAGATCGACATAGGGCGCGCGCCGGCGAATCTCCTCGCCCTCTTGGCTTGCCACACACCCTCCGACGCCGATTACGACCCCCGGACGCATGGCCTTCCATTCGTTCAGGCGGCCGAGGTCGGAGAACAGCTTTTCCTGGGCCTTCTCGCGCACCGAGCAGCTGTTTACGAGCAGGACATCGGCGTGCGCCGGGTCGTCCACACGCACCAGCCCGTGGGTCTCCCGCAAAAGGTCCGCAAGCCGGGCCGAGTCGTACTCGTTCATCTGACAGCCGTAGGTCTTGATATAGACAGCGCCCGCCATTCCCGCTCCTTGAAGTGGGATTTACAATACCGACCTTGCGAGGGAATTACCACCCACGAAGACGATGGGCGGGAAAACCGGGCGCGGCGGCGCCGGTCCATGGCCCGGCGCCGCCGGCAGGCCGAGCGCTCGGCCGAGGGTCTAGATCAGCGTATAGGTCCCGTGGATCTCAGGGCGCAGCACGCGGCGACTACCGGCGTACTCACAGAGCACGTCGCCGGCCCCAAGACCCAGGGCCTGGCGATTCTCCCCAACCCCCGCGGGGATTGCCTGCTCGGTCAGGAAACAGGCCTCATAGCGGGCCTCGTCGCGCACCGGCTCATCGCCCACAAACAACGCCGCAAGCCGCGATCCGGATGGATTTTCGAGCTTCACATAGGCGCGCAGTCCGAGGGCGCGCTTGACGTAGCCGCCCATCTGCGAAAAGGGATCGGCAGCAAAGGTGCGCTCCAGGTTTTGCTCCAGGAGTGTGCGCAATTCAGCGCCGGTCAGGGTGACTGCGGAGACCGGCGGGTTCATGGGAACCCAGTCCCGCAAGGCGCCACGGGTGACCGGGCCGGCGGGGATCGGTGCACCGTAACGCCAGGCATTGGTGAACGCGAGCGGGACGCCGGTCTTGGCGCGAATCGCCGCCAGCAGGAGGTTGTCGGCGGTCGACTCCCACATGGCAAAACGATCGAAGCCGCCCGCGGCCTCGGCTTGCACCGCATCGCGCTCCTCCCGGTAGGGACGCAACGCCTCGCTCACGGCATCGGCCATGGCCGCGTCCGGGACGATCCCCGCCGCCACGCAGACGAGCTCGTGGCGATAGTCCCTGATCCTCCCACCCTCCACGCTCAGGTCCAGGCGCCCGAGAAACGAGCCTTGCGCCCCCGACTGGATGACCAGCGCGCCGCCGGCGCGCATAGGCGCAAACAACCGGTTATGGGTATGCCCGCTCAGGCACACATCGATACCCGAGGCCATGCCCAGCAGCTTGAGATCCTGCGGCAGACCGAGGTGCGACAACAACACCACGAGATCGACCTTGTCATCACGCCTCAGGCGCGCGGCAAGCGGCCCTATGACCTCCAGGCCCAAAGTAAAGAACGCGCCCTCGCTAAACGATGCCGGCATGGTCTTGTCGACGATATTACTGGCCACGCCGATGACGCCCACGCGGCAATTGCCGACCTCGAAGACCTCGCAGGGGGAAAATAAAGACGCCCCGGAGCGTTCGTCGTAGACGTTGCAGGCCAGCACCGGGTAGTCAAGGGCGCGCGCCCGGTCCTGGAACCCCTTGGGGCCGTAGGCGAACTCCCAGTGACCGGTCATGGCGGCGATCCCGAGCCTGTTCAAGAGCGGGGGCAAAAGCGCACCGTGGGTCGCTACCGCCGGCCAGGTGCCGTGCAGGGTGTCGCCACAATCGAGAAACAAGACCGGCGCCGTTCGCCGCCACCGGCTCAGCAGTGTGGCGATGCGCGCATAGCCGCCAGCGTTCCGGTATACCGTGCCGCCGGCGCCGGCAAACGCCTCGGGATGCTCATACAGATAGGCATGGCTATCGTTGATCTGTACTAGGGTAATCTCGGCCATGGCCCCATGCTGCCCCACACCGACCCCCGCGCCATCGGCCTTTACGCCGAGCCGCGAGATCAGGAGGCGCCGGTATCCTTCAAGGGGATACGTCGCACCTCGACCGGTGCCCCGCTGCCGGTGTCGAAGGTCACGGCGGCCTCGAGGCCGGCGCGCGCGATGCGCTCCGGGTCCGACTCGCGGTCGTAGACCGCATGCATCGCCCCCAGCGCGTACTGTTCGCCGGAGCCGAAGGCATAGAACTTGGTGTATTCGAGGACCGTCCGCTTGGAGCACACCCCGAAGATCCCGTGGGCATTGGCGATCAGGAGGCTCACCTGCATAGATTCAAAGGCCTCCTCGCCATTGTCCCCATCGAGCCTCAAGAAATAATGGTCCTTCAAGATGGCATGCAGCTGCAGGCTCGTCTTATAGATGTCATTCACATCCTTGAACGAACGCCGACAGGAGGTCTCCTGGAAGATGTTGCGGAGCGCCATGTCCATGGCGGCATGCCCGGTCACGGCAAGCCAGCTATGATCGACCCGTATGAGCTTGCTCGCGTTCTTGATGAAATCGGCGGATTCGCGCTGATCACCATATGTGCCCAGGGTATCGGCGCCGATCACCGCCGCATCGCCCTTGCGCACCACTACTATCGTTGTCATAGCGCCCGCCCTGCGAAACCCGTCAGCGCGATCATTGGACACGCCCCCACGCGCCGCGGGCCACTTTGACCCGGGGCCGACCCCCTTATACTATGGGCACAGTATACGGTCGCCTTCAGCCCATGAGCAATCCATCGGACCAACCGATCTCCCCGCCGCCCGAGGACCGCGCCCGCCGCGCGCAGGAACTCTTGCGCGCGTGCGTGCACTGCGGTTTTTGCAACGCCACATGCCCAACCTACACCCTGACCGGCGATGAGCGCGAAGGCCCGCGCGGCCGCCTCTACCTCATGAAAGACCTACTGGCGGGCAACGCCGGCGGCGCCGATCTCGAGCCGCTCAGCCATTGCCTCAGCTGCCGCTCCTGCGAGACCACCTGTCCTGCGGGGGTCCATTACAGTGAGATACTCGACACGGTACGCGAGCGCACCCAGGAGCAGCGGCCGAGGGGACAACGCGTCCTGGACCACCTCTCGATGGTGGCGCTCTCTGCGCGCCGGCCGCTGGCGGCGATCATGGGCGGCGCGCGGCGCCTGCGACCATTCGCCCCCAAGGCCTTGAGGCAGCGTGTGTTGCCGAGCACCCGTGGGCTCGAGTGGCCGGCGGTGCGCCACGCCCGCCGCGTCGGATTGCTCGTGGGCTGTGTTCAACCGGCGCTGCGTCCAGACCTCGACATCAAGGCGGCGCTCGTCCTCGATCACCTCGACATCAGTGCGCAGCAGGTGGGGCCAAGCTGCTGCGGCGCGCTCCCCTACCACCTTCACGCCCATGACGACGGCCGGTCGACGGCACGGGCGACGCTGACCCTGGCCGAGGCCGGCGATTGGGAGGGTCTGACTAGCACCGCCAGCGGATGCACGGCGTTTCTGAAAGACTATCCACGACTCTTTCAGGACACGGATGCCGCGGGACGCGCCCAGGCGTTCGCCGCCACCGTGACCGATATCGCCGCGTGGATCGATCCCGCGCGCCTGCCGCGCGTGCCGGAGCAACAGCAACGGCGTATCGCCTGGCATGCCCCGTGCAGCCTGCAGCATGCCCTGAAGGAGGCCGGACGCGTGGAGGCCATCCTGCAGGCGCTGGGCCACACGCTCGTCCCGGTCGCCGACGGCGCGCTGTGCTGCGGTTCAGCGGGACCCTACTCCGTGCGTCATCCGCGTCTGGCCACGGCCCTTGGCCGGCGCAAGTGGCAAGCCTTGACAGGCGCCGATCCGGAGATGGTCGTAACCGCCAACATCGGCTGCCAGCAGCATCTGGCGCGCCACGGCGATCGCCCCGTGCATCACTGGCTGGATCTCGTCTACGATGCACTCACCAATCGGGATAGAGTCGCCCGCGATTGAGGATGGCGCGCGGATCCATGGCCGCCTTGATACGCCCCATGAGCGCCATGGTCGCAGGGGCGATCGGCGCCCACGGACCTTGGCTGCGATCGCCCCCCATGAGGCGCATGGCCTGTCCACGCCAGCGCGCGGCATACTGGAAGACCGGCCCGGGATCTCCCGAAAGCCGCCAGAGGCGCTGCGTGCCAGCCCAATCGATCAAGGTCTCGGGCTCCCAGGGCGCGCCCGAGGGGACAAGCAGGCGCCACAGATCATCCGATGGCGCGAAAAACGGCCCACGCAGGTCACGCATATCCGTAAAAAACGCGGGCTTCCCCGTCTCCCCACCGACGATCCGGCGCGCCGCCGCCACCCGCTCCTCACGCCCCGCCAGACGCACATGCAATGTCCCGCCGACATAACAGGCGCCGGTCACCGGTAAGGCGCCCTCCCAGCGCCTCAAGGCGGCGTGCGCCGCGGGCCAGTCGAGGACGAGGTCACGCACCTCCTCGACCTCGGCGCGCCGGGTCAGGCGCAGGCTGGCATCCAGGAGCAGCCCGAGCGTACCGTAAGCCCCGACCATGAGCCGTGCGACATCGAAGCCGGCGACGTTCTTCAGGACCTGTCCGCCGAACCGCAGGATCTCGCCGGTCCCCGACACGATGCGCACGCCAAGCACCGCATCGCGCAATGCCCCGCTATAGGGGCGCGAAGGGCCGGTGAGCCCGATCGCGAGCGCCCCGCCGATGGTGGAGGTCGCGTCAAGGCGTGGAACATCGACCGCCAGGGCCTGCCGCTCTTGCCCCAGAATCTCCTCGAGGGCGGCGATGGGCGTGCCGGCGCGAACCGTCACCACGAACTCGGCCGGGTCGTACTCCACAATGCCGACGTGCCCTGCCACCGAAAGCGGCGCCCCGGTCGGTTGCCGTCCCAACGCCCGACGCGTCCCGCCGCCGACGATCTCGATGGGGGTACCGGCGTCGTAGGCGGCACGCACCGCCGCGGCAAGCGCCTGCGCGCTGTCATTGTCCCTCATGCGCCCCTCGCGCCCTCGATGGCGCTCGCCATGACGACCGGCCTCATCCTAAAACCGTTCGAGGCGCGAGAACGGCAGACGCCCCCCGTGGACATGCATGCCCCCAGGCTCCACGCATCGTGCCGGCGTGGGCACGGCCTTGCCCGGGTTCAGCAAATGATGCGGGTCGAACGCGGACTTCAGGGCATGAAAGACCGCGAGTTCAGCGGCCGAAAACTGCGCGCACATGCCGTCGAGCTTTTCGACGCCGACCCCGTGTTCGCCGCTGATCGTGCCCCCATGCCGCAGGCAAAGCCGCAAAATCTCGGCGCCCAGGGCCTCGACCTGCTCGAGTTGTCCCGGGATCGCCGCGTCGTACAGGATCAACGGATGGAGATTCCCGTCACCCGCATGGAAGACGTTCGCGACCGGTCGTCCGTAACGGTGCGAGAGCGCCGCAATCTCGGCCAACACCGGTACCAGGGACCGACGCGGGATGGTGCCATCCATGCAGTAGTAATCGGGCGCCAGCCGTCCCACCGCGGGGAATGCCGACTTACGGCCCAGCCACAACCGGCGCCGGTCCTCGTCATGCGACGCCTGCTGCAGGGCGAACGCCCCGTGGGCGGCGAAGATCGCGCGTAACCGCTCCCCGTCCAGGACCACCGCCAGATCGTCACCATCGACCTCCGCCAGCACCACCGCCGCCGACCCCTCGGGATAACGGATGCCGGTATAGTCCTGAGCGGCCGACAGCGCGAGACCGTCCATGAGCTCAAGTCCCGCCGGAACGATCCCCTCCGAGATCACCTGGCTCACGCTCGCCGCGGCATCCTCGAGTGACCGGAACGCGGCGAGCCACGTCACGGTCGTCGGCGGCCGGGGCCATAGCCGCACCGTGATCTCGACCACCACCCCCAGCAAGCCCTCGGAGCCCGTCAACAAGGCGCACAGATCCAGGGGGGCCTCGGCGGTCGGACCGCCGATCTCGTGAAGGGTGCCGTCTGCGGTAAAAAACTTGAGGGCGAGAATATTGTGCGTGGTGAGGCCATATTTGAGGCAGTGCACCCCGCCGGCGTTCTCGGCGACATTGCCGCCGATCGTGCAGGCGATCTGCGAGGACGGATCCGGGGCATAAAAAAGGCCGAAGGACCGCGCGGCCTCGGAGATCGCCAGATTGCGGACCCCAGGCTCCACACGCGCCATGCGGTTGTCCGGGTCTATCGCCACGATGCGATCGAGGCGCGCAAGCCCGAGAACGATCCCTTCCGGGTGAGGAAGCGCGCCCCCGGACAGGCCGGTACCGGCGCCGCGCGCCACGACCGGGACATCATACTCCGCACACAAGGCCAACACCTGCCCAACCTCAGTCACGCTCCGCGGCAACGCCACCGCCAACGGCCGCGCCCGGTAGACCGGCAGGCCGTCGCACTCGTACACCGTCACATCCGAGGATTTTTGGAGAAGACCGTCGCCAGGCAAGATACGCTTCAGGCGTCGCATGAAGGCCGCGGGCCACGGACACCGGTTGGACTCTGCAATTTCGTTCATACGATCCTATACTGCCGAGCAAAGCCTCGACGGGCAAGCCCAGGAGATCATGTCATGGCGCAGGACGGATTGGTTGTGGACATCGCGCAGGTCGAGGATTTCCGATTCACAGTGCACTTCGCGCAAGGCGACCTGATGACCGACGAGCCGCCACCCACGGGCACCGGCAGCGGGCCCCAACCGACCGAACTTCTGGCGGCCGCGGTCGCCAATTGCTTGATGGCAAGCCTACTCTTTTGTCTGAATAAATCCCATACCGAAACCGGGCCGCTCAGGGCCCGTGCCCAGGGGCACACCGGGCGCGATGCCTCCGGCCGGTTGCGGATCACCGGCATCGACGTGACGCTGATCGCCCCGGGCGCGACCCCAAGATGCCTGAGCCTCTTCGAAAACTACTGCACAGTCACCCAAAGCGTCAGGGCCGGCATTCCGATCAACGTGGCGGTCACCGACGAACAGGGTCGGGTGATACACGAAGGCCGGATGCCCTCGCCGAATCCTTCCTAACATTCCAAGGCTCTCGGACTTTTGCTGGTACCGGGGGTTCCGGTCGCGGGATAGAGTATTACGGTCCAGGCGGCCCATCCGTCATAGACACTTCAATCTTCACGAAAAGAGGCAGACGCAGATGCAAATGGGAACAGTGAAGTGGTTCAACGAGGCCAAGGGCTTCGGTTTCATAGCACCCCAGGACGGCAGCCCGGATGTGTTCGTGCATTATTCCGCCATCAAGGGCGACGGGTTTCGGAATCTGTCTGAAGGCCAGGTGGTCGAGTTCGAAAGCACTCGAAGCCAGAAGGGGATGCAGGCAACTCACGTGCGGCCGATGCGCTAGATCGCGTCCCGGACCACCGCTGCCCGATAGGGCAAAATAGGGGCCCGAGGGCCCCTATTTCACGGTTGCAGGAACGCTTACCCAGCTACTTCACAATACCCAGGAGGTGCATGGTGAACACCAGGGTAGTATTGGGCGGGATAGCCGGACGCCCTTGCGGCCCATAGGCCAGATGGCCCGGGACCACGATCTGCCAGGTGGACCCCACGGGCATCAGCACCAAGGCCTCCTTCAGGCCGGCGATAAGACCGTTTAGCGGAAACACCGCCGGCTTGCCGGTCTTCTGATTCGTCGCAAACAGCCGGCCATTGATGAAGCGCCCCCAATAGTCGGCCTTGATCGTATCCTGCAAGGTCGGCCGCGGCCCGTGCCCCTCGGTCAGAACCTTATACTCGACGCCGCCCGGCAGGATTTTCACGCCCGGCTTCTTCGCATACTTGGCACGGAACGCCCGGCCCGCGGCCTGCTCGCGCGCGCCCAGGGCCTTCAACATCGCGATATTGTGGGCCTGCATCTGTTTTTGAAACTTGGCCACCACCGACGCCATCTGCGCCGGTGGCAAAAGCGGCTTCGCGCCCTTCAGGGCATCGCTTATGGCGCGCGTGAAGATATCGGGCTCGACGGGGATGCCGTTATTGCGCAGGTTCTCGCCAAACTGATAGCCAAGGCTGTAACTCAACTGCGCCTGGGGCGAGAGGCCTTTGGCCATGACGGGGGCCGCCAACAGGCAGCCTATAGCCGCCAACGCGGCGTACCTCTTATGCATGTAAGCTCCTAGTCGTAAGTGGGTAAACGACGGGACGCCCGGTTCGGACGTGCGCTAAGGAAGCGGGCCCCGGTTGCGGCTTTAAGTCTACCGGGGCCCGCTGTAAAACGATAGGGCCAGCGCTCCGCCGGCCCCGGGCGCGCGGCCCGATTAGCGGGCGGCGCCCTTCTTGGAAGTGGCGGCGGAGGCAATGCCGACCTCCGCGGCCTTCGCCTTGTTGTAACGTTCGCCAATATCCTTCCAGTTCCAGACGTTCCATACCGCCTCGAAGAACTTGGCCTTATCGTTTTGATATTGCAGATAATAAGCATGTTCCCAGGCATCTAGGACCATAAGCGGCACCGCGCCCGGCGTCATTTCAGACTGGTGGTCGTGGATCTCGGTGGTGATGAGGCGCTGCCCGGCCGGGTCCCACGCCAGAACCGCCCAGCCCGACCCCATGGTGGTCATGGCGGCGTTCACAAACTGGCCCTTCAGGCCTTCGAAGGACCCGAAGTCGCGATCGATGGCGCGCGCCAACTCCCCTTCGGGCTTGCCGCCGCCATTGGGTGAGAGGTTCTTCCAGAAAAGCGAGTGCAGGATATGCCCCGAAAGGTTGAAGGCCAGGGCATGTTCCAGGGCCGCCACGCGCGCGAAATTCTTGGTTTCCTGCGCCTCCTTCAGTCCTTCGAGCGCCTGATTGGCACCGTTTACATAGGCGAGATGGTGCTTACTGTGATGCAACTCCATGATTTTCGCGGAGATGTGCGGCTCCAAGGCGCCGTAATCGTAATCAAGATCGGGCAATACGTATTTTTCCAAGGTCTTTCTCCTAGTCGTCGACGGTAGACAATTGGCCAGACAGGTGCGGGATGCGCCCCCGAGCCCGGGTTGGGCTGGTCCGGGGCCACGGCGCCCGCACGGCCCGCGATCAGCAAAGGCCGTGATCGCGCAAGGCCGGTCTGCCGCCCCTTCCTGTCTGGACCGCCCCGACCTTTGCACGCTCAAGGCGGTTCGTGGGGGCGCGCGACGGGACTTTCAAGAGATCTCGAGAAGGCGGACGCGGTAATCGCTGCCGTCGGCGGCGCGCAGCAGGTCGCCGGAACGGAAGGGATACCGGCCGCTGCGGCTATCCCCGAAGTACAGCCGCAAGGTCTCCCGAACCACGGGAAATGCCAGTTCATCCCAGGGGATGTCGGCCTCGTCGAAGAGCGCCACCTCGAGGCTCTCGGGGCCCGGTCCGAATTGGGCATCGCGCAGATGCGCACGAAACAGCAGGTAGACCTGACTGATCTGCGGGAGATTGAACAGGGTGTAGAGGCCATCGATGTCCACGCGCGCACGGGCCTCCTCCCAGGTCTCGCGCACCGCCGCCTCGCGGGTCGTTTCCTCGTTTTCCATAAAGCCTGCCGGCAGGGTCCAAAACCCGCGGCGGGGCTCGATGGCGCGCCGGCAGAGCAGCACTCGGCCCTCCCACGACACCAGGCAGCCGGCCACGATCTTCGGGTTCTCGTAGTGGATGGCCAAACAATGATCGCAGACATCGCGCGGACGCGTGTCCCCCTCCGGGACCCGCCGGGTCAAGCCGCCGCCGCAGTGACAACAAAAGTGCATGAGGCGATTGTAACGCCGTATGGGCCCCGCCGTGTAGCACAGGGGGACACACGGCCGGGCCCGGCGACCGGACCGACCCTTGACGGGGGCAAGCCGGGCGGCGTAGCGTTGGTGTATGAATGACACCAATGTGACACCGGCGGTTCACACCGCCGTGGCGCTCTTTACCATCCGCGAACGCCTTCAGTTTTTGCGCGTAGGCGCAGAGCAGGGGCGGCTCCCCATGGTCGCACTCAGACAGGGGGAAGGATTGGAGGCCGGCGCGCGCCGCGCCCTGGAGACGGCCACCGGCATCGAGGATGTGTTTCTCGAGCAACTCTACACCTTCGACGGGGGACGCGCCGGGGCGCAGGCGATCGTCGCCTATTATGCGCTAGCGCCCTGCGAGCGGCTGCCGATCCGCCGGCCGGGCGTCGGCTGGGCGGACCCCGCCCAGGTCGCAACGCTGTTGGCTGTGGATCACCAGATCATCGTGCAGCGAGCGTGCGAGCGTCTCGCGGGCAAACTCGAATACGCCCCGATCGCCTATCAGTTCCTGGCGGAGCGGTTCACCCTGAGTGAGCTGCAGTCCGTCTATGAAATCATCGGACGCCAGACCTTGGACAAGCGCAACTTCCGCCGGCGCATGCACGCCTCGGCGCACCTGGTCGAGACCCGCGACGTGCGCCGCAATGGATGTCATCGCCCGGCGCGGCTCTACCGTCTGCGCGATACTGAGCCCGCGACTGCGGGATAACTGCGAGGAATTTTTGATGAACACCACCCCATCCCTGCAGCGCTTGGCGCGCGAGCCGTCGGTCACGGCGCTCGACCGCGCGCGCCGCATCCAGCGCATCAAGAAACTCCTTGTCGAACGGGACGCCGTGCTCGTCGCGCATTACTACACCGACGCCGACTTGCAGGCCCTGGCCGAGGAGACCGGCGGCTATGTCTCCGACTCTCTCGACATGGCGCGCTTCGGTCACGAACACAAGGCTAAGACCCTGGTGGTAGCCGGCGTGCGGTTCATGGGCGAAACGGCCAAGATCCTGAATCCGGAAAAGCGCGTGCTCATGCCGACGCTCGAGGCCACCTGCTCGCTCGACGAGAGCTGTCCGGCGGACGCCTTCGGGGCATTCTGTGATGCCCACCCCGACCGCACCGTGGTCGTCTATGCCAACACCAGCGCGGCCGTCAAGGCGCGCGCCGACTGGGTGGTGACATCGAGCATAGCCTTGAGGCTCGCGCGCCATCTGGCGGCGCGGGGCGAGAAGATCCTGTGGGCGCCCGACCGCCACCTGGGCGACTATGTGAGACGCGAAAGCGGCGCGGACATACTGCTTTGGCAAGGATCATGCGTAGTGCACGAGGAGTTCCGCTCCCAGGCCTTGCTCGACCTCAAAAAACGCTACCCGGATGCCTGCGTGCTCGCCCACCCCGAATCACCGGCCGCAGTCCTCGCCCTGGCCGACATGATCGGCTCCACGAGCGCCATGATAGAGGCCGCGCGCACCAGGCCCGCGCGCCGCTTCATCGTCGCCACTGACCACGGCATCCTCTACAAGATGCGTCAGGCCGCGCCCGGCAAGGAGTTCCTGGAGGCACCCACCGGCGGGCATGGCGCGACCTGCAAGTCGTGCGCCCATTGCCCGTGGATGGCCATGAATACATTGGCGACCCTGGAGACCGTCCTTGCCACCGGCGGACCCGAGATCCATATCGAGGAATCGATCCGGCAACGGGCCCTGGAACCGGTCTTGCGCATGCTGGAGTTCGCGGCCTCTGCAAAAACCGAGGTGCTGGGCCTCGGAAACGCCTAGACGGACAGGCCGTTGGCCCCTGGCAGGACCAGGACGGCCTTCGTATCCTGTTGTCATGACGTTGAAGGCCGATCGCAAGTCTCCGACCTGGACCTTGGCCCACCTCGGTGCCCGAGGGCTCGTGCGGCGCGTGCTCGTCGGCGTGAGCGAAAACAATCTGACCGGGTATAGCGCCCAGCTCGCTTATTACTTCTTCCTGTCGCTGTTCCCGCTCCTGCTGTTTCTCGCGACCCTGCTCGCCTACCTGCCCGTGCATCACCGCACGCGGACAGTACTCGCGGTACTGGGTAAGGCCTTGCCGACCCAGGCGCTGCTGCTCGTCAAAGGGGACTTCGAAGGGCTTATGCATCAGCACCAGGACGGGCTCTTGTCATTTAGCATGGCGTTTGCCTTGTACTCGGCCGGCAACGCCATCACCGCCATCGGCGCCGGCCTCAATCAGGCCTATGATGTGCGCGAGAAACGGCCGTACTGGCGCGTACTGCTGATGGCGCTGCTGCTCGTGCTGGCACTGGCGCTCGTGTTCCTGGCGGCATTTGCGATCTTCTTTTTCGGTCCCATTGCCGCCAATGCCTTGGCCGGCCGCCTCGGGATACATCTGCTTCCGATCGTGCTCGGCATCATCCGCTGGCCCATCCTGCTGCTGGCGGTAGTCCTGGCGACCGCGCTGCTCTACTATTTCACGCCGAACGTGCGTCAGGAGTGGCGCTGGCTGACCCCGGGATCGCTGTTCGCGCTCTTTGGATGGACTGCGAGCTCGTTACTCTTCGCCTTCTACGTCAATAACTTCAGTTCTTACAACAAAACCTACGGCTCGATCGGGGCCGTGATCGTGCTGCTCACCTGGATGTATCTCGGGGGACTTGTACTGCTCATCGGCGGCCAGATCAATTCCGTGATCAAGCATGCCGCCGAGGACGGCGCCACAAAGACCGAGACATCCACCGACGAACGCGGGGCCACCGACCACGGGCACCGACGCGAGGCCCGGCGCTAACGCCGGGAGGCAAGCAAGGCGTCGATATGCGCGCGCGCCTCGTCGGCCATCGGCAAGGCGGCCAGGGCTCGCGCAGCGCGCAGCGCGAGCCCTTGGCGGTAATCCGGGTCGCAGGCCGCGCAGGCGATGAGCCGCTCGCAGGCGGTCTCGTATTCGTCGTGCGCCACGGCCGCGGCGGCCTCGCGAAACAGACCATCGGCCTGCGATATCGGAGGCTCATCACCCCCCTCGAGGAGCGTCGCGATGAGCGCAAGATGCGCGTGAAGCGCCGCGATCTCGCCCTCGCTACGCGCCTCCGACGGCAGGGCATCGAGCAACGCAAAGGCCTCGCGGGGCCGCTTGTCGAGAACCAGAAGCCGTGCCACGCGCAAGGCCGCATAGGGGTCACCCGGGCGCTCCAGGGCCGACTGCGCGGCAAGGCGGGCCGCCTGCGCGGTGTCGCCACGCACATGGGCCTGCATGACGGCATCCGATACCGGGGCGTGCCTACTAAACAGCGCACGCAGGTCCGCCTCCGACGACACCCCCTGCAGGCTGTCTTTCACCTCACCTGCACGAAAGACCTGGACAAGCGGCAAGGCCCGCACCCCGAGACGCGCGATGAGCTCGCCATGGTCGTCGGTATTTAGCATCACCAAAAGGATGCGCCCGCCGAATTCCTGGGCAATGCGCACGAGACGGGGCATGAGCACGAGGCACGGCCCGGCGCGCGGTGACCAGAAGTTGACCGCTACCGGACCGCGCCGGGAATTCTCGAGCACCACCCGCGCGAAGTTCTCCGCGGTGCCGTCGATGACGTAAGGAAGAACCGCCATAGGCCCTGGCATCAGGGGATCCTCGTTCGAATCCCCAGGAAATTCGCCCCGGTGTGAAGGCCGTAGGCATACTCGAAGCGCACGCCGCCAACACGCATGCCGAGCCCCGCGCCCATGGTCTGCATGACATCGTTATGCGGCATGGTGACGATCGCGCCTTCGTGGCAACCATGGACGAACGACTGGCAGGCGCCGAGATCCGGCTTCAGGACCAGCGCCTGACCGAGACTGCTCAGCGCGCCGGCCACCTGACCCGCGGGCGGCCTGCGCCGCGCCGGCGGTGTGTTGAGGAGATCCATGAGCGACTGCCGCGGAGGTTGCGCAGTCGACGCCATCGCGACATGCGTCATAGGGACCGGATGCCGCGGCTGCGCCGCCCACGCCGGGCCCACGAGCAAAGTGCCGGCCAGGACCAAGGTCATGGCCCAGCGGCGGGTCTCACGCAAATGGCAGGTCATCGTCATCATGGCCGGATAGATGTGGGTGCGGCCCCCCAGCATTTCAAACCCCGGAGATCTGGCTATTGTAGCACAACGCGGGCTCATACAGCGTGGCAGTCGCGCCTCGCGTGGCCCAGCGCACATCACGGCCAAAACTCACGCATCCATGGAAATCCGATCGAACCCATCCGCGGCGCTCGGCTGTGCGCGCGCCCATAAAACCCTGCCCCTTGCAACGCCTGGCGCCTGCGCTACACCGACACATGAGCCTGGATCAACGCGCCTTCCGTTACATCCTTTGATGAGCGGCAGGCATGCCAGACGGCCGAGGGCAGGTCACGCTTATCCCTTGCCGAGTTGCCACTAAGTCGCGCGTCAGCGGATAGATCCAGTGGCTTTTGACAGGCTTTGCGTGGCGGTGGCGCATATCGATCTTGGCCCCGGTCCCTGGGTATCTCCGACGGCGACAAGCGCCTGCACGCGTATGCGCGCCTGTTTTTGATCGAGACCGGTGAGGCAATCGCCGAGGTCGCCGCCTTCAGTCAAACCTATAAGCTGGTATTCCGACGCAGCTACCGTAGTTGTCATTCGCGTACCCCTTACCGTCTTGTGTGGAAGAGAACTAGCCAGGAGCCCGGTTCGCTCGTCCACCACCTGTGAGACTGCGTACTTGGGTGGAATCGATATCATCATGTGCACATGATCTGACATCAGGCGGCCCTCCTCGATCCGGATGCCCTGCGTTCTGCCAGATTGCGGAAGACCTCGCCTCACTGTTGCCGCAATTGTGCGTATAGAGTTTTTCGGCGACATTTCGGGATAAACACCGCATGATATTTGCACTCCCACTTCGAGTGGCTGGAGTCTTGATGCTCATCCATCGGGAATCTCCCATGGGTGAGCCGCCGGGCTCACCCATGGGCGCTTCGTCGATAGACTCCCCTATTTGTCAAACTTTACCTGCCTCCCCGGCAGAGCCGGGGGGCCTCCCTTTGTGGGCTAGCGGCCATATACTCGTCGGGATTGTGGACACTGACGGTCATTGGGCATTCCCCCTCCCCTTTTTTTGGGCCGGCCCATGACTTGGCGCGGCCTACGGGGATTTTTGCCTCTAATAATGATCTTATATGCGCAATTTGTCTCCTGGAAAGAGACGAACGCGCCTCCTAGTATCATTTACGTTATATTTACCGCGCAGTATGTTTCTTTTCGAGGTGCATATTGAGCACAAAGTATCGTTTACAAACGAAAACGCTAGGCCCACGCGCAGCGCAGCTCTTTACTGAGCTGAATGAACTACGCCGGTCGACGTTCACCTTGACGGATGTGGAATCGATCACCGGCTTATCGGCGGCGGCGGCCCGCAATCTCGTGCACAAGACCCAGCGGCGAGGCTTGGTCACGCGACTGAAGCCTGGCCTATACAATCTCGTGCCCTTCGATCTCGGCCGGGCCACCGAGCATATCGACAGCCCGTACCTGATCGCGCGTGAACTCGCGGGTAGCGCGTCCTACTTTCTGTCGCATGGCACCGCGCTTGAACTGCACCGTATGGTGACGCAACCGAACCTCACCGTTTATGTGTCGTGCACACAGCGCGTGCGTCCGCAGGTGGTGGGCGGCTATGACTTTCGGTTCGTCCACATTACGGCAGAGCAAGAATTCGGGGTCATGAAGCATTGGATTGACAAGGAGCGCTTCGTGATGATCAGCGACGCTGAGCGCACCATCATCGACGGCCTGCGCCACCCGGCATTTGCTAGTGGCATCACCGAAGTCGCCAAGGGCTTGTGGATGAAGCGGGGCGTACTGAAAATCGAACAGCTGGTGGGCTATGCACGACGCCTCGGCGTCGGCGCCGTCGTGCGTCGCTTGGGCTACCTGTTTGGAATACTATGGTCTGGCCGATGCTTCGGTGCTGGAGTCACTGCGCGGCATGCTCACGGCAACTTACCAGCGCCTTGATCCACTGCTCCCCGCCGAGGGGGTATTCCTATCACGTTGGCGGCTCCGGCTCAACGTGACCCCCGAAGAACTGGATGCCACGAGGCTTGGCTAATGATTCCCCAGCGCAACATTTCCCTGATCTCGAACACACTGGTGAGCGCTGGCGGCAGACGAATCCCCGAGGCCGTCATCGAACGCGATTACGTGCTGGCTTGGTTCCTGACCGGTCTGGCCCGTCATCCGCTGCGCGAGGTGCTGGCCTTCAAAGGCGGCACGGCCCTTCGCCGCTGCTGGTTTGACGACTACCGGTTTTCGGAAGACCTAGATTTCACCTTGATCCGTTCTATTGCAATCGAAGAGATCCTGGCGGGGTTTAACGAAATCTTTGCGGCGCTTGAAGCCGCCTGCGGCCTGCGGATCGCATTTGACCGCGAAGACCGCCACGGCCACCGGAACACCCACACCCTCTACTTGCGCTATCAGGGGCCGCTGCCGGCCGCAAACGACATGAAGGTCGACATCACGATCAACGAAGTCCTATGTTTCCCGCTGCAGGATCGCCCCATACAGCGCATCTACGACGGTTTTGACGACTTGCCTGACGGGCCCACCGTGAAGGTCTACGCCATAAAAGAAATCGTGGTTGAAAAGCTGCTGGCGTTGAGCGACCGGGCGCGGAACGAACCGCGCGACCTGTACGACCTCTGGTATATGCTCGCCTCTACCGACTTGCGTATCGCGGAAGTGCGCGCCGAACTCGATACGAAGCTGGCCCTGCGGCAGCGCGTCGTTGCGGGCAAGGAACAGGCCATCACCGCCAAGGAAGACCGGCTGCGGCGGCTCTGGGCCGCAGCCGGTCACCGCCGACCGGACGACCGACCCGCGCAGGGCACCGCTACGTGCTGAAGCCTCGCGCCGCCACCGACTTGTGGTGGCGGCTGCGGCCCATCGCTTATGGCCTGTTGTTCCGGCGTCGCAGCCGCGCACGCCCCCGCGCCCGCCGCCCGGGATGAGCGCCACGGATGAACGGTCTGCGATAGCGGGGTGGCCCAGGCCTCCGCGCCATGGGATGGTGATTGTAGAATCGATCTCGTCTCTGGCGCATCAGGCGTCGCTGCCTCTGCAGGTGATCGATTCGTTGCTCGCGGCGATGGAAGAGCGCGCGCATCGCCGGACGGCGGCCGGGATGATTCTCATAGTACCGTATGACATGCGCCCTCCAAGCGGCATAATGACGCATGTAAAAATGGTGCCGATACCACCAGTGGGGATGATGTATGGCGTACCAGCGCGCGGCATGCATCCGCCACCAGACGAAATAGGGCCGGTAACGAACGATGGGGGGCGGAGGACCGTAGGCCAGAAGGGGCGGTAAATAGACGGTCGCGACCACCGGGAGCCAAGGGCCATCATAGTAGGTGGCATAGACCCAGCCGTCATTCACCCAGCGATAATAGTAGCCATTGGCGCCGTAGATATAGGCCCCAAAGGCCGGCTCATAGTAGGCGTCGATCCCATCACTGAAGGTAAACGCCACCTGCGGCCCGGCCACTGCAAAGGTCGCCTCGCTATACCCATACCCGCCGGGGCGCACGACACACCCGCTCAGTAACAGCAAGGCCGCACCCATCATGGCCCAGACCCTTATCCAACGCCTCATCGTCCATCCTCCCACGACCCGCCCGAAAGGGCGTCACATCGCCCGCGCCGGCACGCGGGCTTCACTGTACCCCGGCGATATCGGATGCGCAAAGCCGCCCATCCCACCTCCCCGTCCGCCGGGCGGCTATGTCCTAGGGAAATGCTTCCAGGAGTGCTGGATGGCAAGATCACGGAAGCGGCACGCCCTGCACCGCCCCACAAGGCCTTGCGTCTGGGCCTGATCATGGCGCAAAAAGCCCGCCATGCCCGCACAAATCCGAACTGTCACCACATAATACAAGACCGCGTCATGGGCACCAGAGACCCTCAGCGCGAGCGCCCCGACGGCCGCCGGAGACAGTGTGGGATCGGTAGGGCCGACCGGCAACGGCGCGGGCGCCGTGAGCCCCCTGAGACACAAGACGCCGGCCACGCCACAATGGTGTCGCCGGGGGCGTTTCATGGGATCGTGTCGGAAAGACACAAAAGCCATCTGGCTCGCCGACACACAGGTCTTGGGCGGCGACACAGCGCCATGGCGGCTACAAAACGGACATGCGCGTCTCCTCATGGCCCCTGCCGCCGCTCAACTCGGCGAGCACCGTGGCAGACACCTTAGTATAATCCCGAACAGACGGTGTTTCCTGAAGGAGGTCTTGATGCCTACGTCCAGCTGTCACCCAATCGCCCCGCATCGCAAGCTCCATATCCCGGACTGGTATGTATCGACCCTGATGCTGGAGCGCACGGTCGATGCCGTCCTGCGGCGCGTCACCTTGCGGCGGGATTGCGATATCCCCTATCTGGCCGGCTACAGCCAGGATGGGCGCACGATCTATATCGATCGCCACCTGCCAACGACCTTCACGGACAAGGGGCGGACAGTGGAAGTGGATCGCTACCTGATCCTCCACGAGGCCGTCGAGAAATCCCTGATCGACGAACTCGACCTTCACTACCTCCATGCCCACCAGATCGCCACTCGCGCCGAGGAGTCGGCGGTGCGCGCCGATCGCATCTCCTGGCGGGCCTATGACGCCTTCATGCAACGCTACGTCAAGAGCGTAGGCGACGAGCGGCTAAAACACGTCCCCGCGGACCTCGATCTCAAGCCCTATCGGGACGAACATGATCGCGACCTCATGGCACGCATGGAAAAGGCGGAATTCCGCGGGCTCACACGCGTCCCGGCGCAGTACCGCAAGCCCAAAACGGCCTCATGACGGCGCGCACCGCGCGTCCTTGGGGATGCCTCACGAATCGACCTCGCCCTTGCGAAACAGGCGACGCATCACCGTATCGCTGTCGAGCTCCTCGTTATTGAGGGCCATGGCCAGCAGCTCCCCGCCCATTACTTGCGGGGCAATGACGAGATCCGGCCGGACATGGTGCATGCGCGCCATGTTCTTGCCATGATTGACGGCGGCTACCGTACGCGTCGCGCCGTTTAGCTCCTTGACGGCCAGGACCGTGAAGGCATTCTCCGAGTCATCGTCGCGCAACGCGAGCACCGCGGTTGCATCCGGGACGCCCGCCGTGCGCAAGGTGTCGGCATCACTGGCATCGCCCACCAGCACATCGGCATCTCCGAAGGCCCCGGCGTCCGCGGCGCTGGCCACGACCACTGTAACCGGAAGATGGCGCGCCAAAAGCTCCCGGCAGGTATTGCGTGCGAGCGATGTGGCACCCACGATCACATAATGATTCTTGCGCATCATCCGCTTGCCGCCCCCCTTCATCAGATTCTGCATGCGCGCGGTCATGGCCGGCACGATGACCGCCGATATGGACGTGGCGAACACCGTAATGCCGAGAATGATGACCGACATCACGAAGAATCGCGCATCCGCGCTCTTTGGCACGATGTCGCCATAACCCACTGTCGACATGGTGACCACCGCGAAGTATAGGGCGCTTGTGAGCGTCGTCACCGGCGGCGCGAATCCCTGACCCAGGACGAAGGCCCCGAACACAGCGTACCCTAGCAACAAGAGGATACTGACGATCGCAAACAATGTCCCGGCCGCAAGGCTCGAGCGGTCGAAGTCCCGCTGAAACACCAGGAGCGCAAGCAGTACGACCCCGTTGAAAACGGTCAAGGCCTGCGGGACACCCGCCCCCGACCGCCACGCGAGCATCAATGTGGCGGCCACGAGCAGCAAGGCCACAGTCCAGGACAACCGCGATCGCCAAAGCAGACCGCCTGCAGCCCCGAACAACAGGAATCCGGCCACGATACGCGGGGCACTACGCCAGGCCTCAGCTGTCAGCCTAGGGATCGTAAGCGGAGTGGCGAACACCCCGATTCGCACGAGGTGCAGGACTGGCCCGAGATTCATGAGACCCAACAGCAGCACCACCAGCGCCACCGGCGCATGCGGAAACCATGCCCGGAAACGCCGCCGGCCCTGCTCGAACCCCTGGCGCAGTCGTGCCCACGGCGCGAGGCGCAACACCTCGACCGGGATTGTACCCGCCTGACGTTCAGGCCTTTGAGGTCGTTTTACAACCGGCCGTTGTCCCACCGCCCCCTCTCATGCCACCGCCACCGATTCGACGCGATCATACCCCCGAAGCCCGCCACGACCAGCATTCCGACCTGCGATCGCAATCGGTGACCTAGCCATCCCGCGGCTTAGGCCTGCGCATCCGCCCACAGCGCGGCGCGCCTTCGATACCCCGCCTATCTCCTGAGAGAGGCCGCGACATATCGCGGACATTCCGGCGCCTTGACCAGCACTTAGCCTATCGCCACTCGATCCCTACAGGTACCGAAAGATCGTCAGGGTGCTATTCGTAAATCATTATATTAGAAATTTGACATCCATCATGACATCGCCGCACGGTTTTCCCTACCGTCTCTCCGTTAAAAAAGACCGGATTCGCGTGCGGCCCTCCGGCGACAACGGGCGACTGCTACGCGAAAGAACGATTATGGGCAACACGCAACGGGACTGATACCCGCGTGCCGCCATCGATCGGCGGTTGGCGTCCCAGTGGGCGCGTCCATCGACGCCCGCCTTATTTAGGTTTACAGGGAGAAGATAATTATGGCATTCAGACTATCACGGCTGGAACCCCGGAAGCTTCTCGCACTGACCTCGGTCCTGGGTGGACTGGCGATATCGGCCAACGCCTGGGCGGTCCCAAGCTTTAGTCGGCAGACCGGCTGGTCGTGCGCCACCTGTCACACCTCCTACCCGCAGCTCACCCCCATGGGGCGGATATTCAAGCTGATGGGCTATACCACGACGAACCTCCAGCCGCAGCAGAAGGTCGAGGCCAAGGTCGGAAATGTCGTGCACCTGCTGTTGCCGCGCATCTCGCAGCTCTCGATCTTCGTGCAGGCCGCCGATACCCATGTCGCCGGCGGCCAGGCCGTTCTTGGCCGGCCATCGCGCGCGAGCGGGGGCCCGGTGGGAGGCAACAATAACCTCCAGGTGCCCAAGCAGGTGAGTCTGTTCTATGCCGGCGAGATCACCCCGCATGTCGGTGACTTCCTGCACATCACCTACAGCGGCAATAGTGGCGGTTTCAGCTTCGACGACTCGAGCATCGTACGCGCCCAGGCCTGGAGCCTCGGGCACTACGATACCTTGATTACGGGCGTGGACGTCAACAACACCCCGAGCGCCACCGACCTCTGGAACACCTCGACCGACTGGCAGGCACCCTTCTTCTCGTCGAACTATACGGCCGCAGGCGAGGTGCCCACGACCTTTATCGCGGCCAGCCAGGGGGCAAGCTTCCCGCTCATTGGCCTGGGCGCCTACGCCGCCGACATTGTCGGGCCGAACCGCGCCAACTGGTTCTATGCCGAGGCCGATGCCTACAACAACTCCCAGGGCACCGGAAACGCACCGAACGGGGGCATTTTTAGTGAAAATGGCGGTAACCAGATGGGCGCTTTTGGGCAGCTGGCAGGGACGGCCCCATATTTGCGCCTCGCCTATCAGCACGACTGGTCGGACTGGAACTGGGAGGTTGGGACCTATGACATGTGGTCGCGCGTCTACGCGAACCCCACGAGCTCCGCAGTCGACCGCTTCTATGACTATGACCTCGACTCGCAGCTGCAGTGGCTCGATATCAACGACAACGATAACGTCACGGTACGCGCCAACCTGATCCACGAGGATGCCAACTTTGCAGCCTCGGATGTCGGGGTCGGATCCAGCGATTCGCACGGTCAGCTCAATACCTTCAACCTGAACGCCACCTACTGGTACCACGACGAATACGGCGCGCAGGGCGGCTTCCAGGACGTGACCGGGACCGCCAACAGCAGCTTCTGGGGCGGCAACGTCTACACCTCCGCCAACGGCTCGCCCAACACCACCGACGAGTGGGTGGAGGCCTCCTACCTGCCGTGGTGGAACACGCGCCTGTCGGTGCGTTACACGGTGTTCAACAAGTTCCGGGGTCTGACGGGGAATAACGGGGTGAGTCCGTCGAAGTTCAACACCATCGAGCTGCTCGCCTGGATTGCCTATTAAGGGAAGGATGCGGATTATGACAAACCATTCACAGACACAGGAATCGAAGCGACCCTCCATGGGGACCGTCTGGCGCCCGGTGGCGGCGGCGGTGTTGTTGGCCATGGCGGGGGTCGCCGGGGCGGCCACCAAGACCAAGGTGGTGTCGGGGCCCACGCCCTATCGCGTGAGCAGCGACTGCGCGGTATGTCACGGCATGCACGGGGCGAGCACCGACTATAACATCATCCCGCGGCTGGCCGGCCAGCATAAGGCCTATCTCGTCATGCAGCTGAAGCAGTTCCGCAACGGCCACCGCGCCGACCAGAACGGCAACATCTACATGGCCCCGGTGGCCCAGGGGTTGACCACAGGCCAGATCGACCAGGTGGCGAGCTACTTCGCAGCGCAGCGCCCGCGCATGCAGGCAAGCGGCGTGCATCATGCCGGCGCCAAGGCCGGCAAGGCGATCTTCATGAACGGCGTGACCTCCGAGCAGATCCCGGCATGCATGGAGTGCCATGGGGCCAATGCCCAGGGTGCCAGCACGTTCCCGGATATCGCCGGACAGCGCTACCGCTACATCGTCCAGCAGCTGACGTACTTCCATAATGGGACGCGCAAGAACGAGCTCATGAACCAGATCGCGAAGAACATCACCGTGCCGCAGATGAAGGAGGTGGCCGCGTATCTGTCGTCGTTGTAAGACGATCCGCAGGAAGTAGGACCGGCCCGGCGCCACAAGGGGGCGCCGGGCCGCATGACGGAACCCTTAAGCCCCGGGAAGCCCGATCAAGAGAGGCGGGCGCGGGCCCATGTCAGGACCTCCACGCAATACCCCCCGATGCCCCGGGCCGTGTGTGCCGCCTCGCCATAAGCCCATCCGCCGCGCCCAAATAGGACAAAGACCGCCATCACAAACACCCTCGATGCCCTGGGCGCATGATCTATGTCTGCGACATCGCGGGAATGGATATTCTGAACGATGCAGCCCCGTGCACACCTTATCTCACCACGCACGCGTGATCGATCCGTGGCGGACCACCAGCACCTGGGCGATCTGCCGCGCACCTGGGGCCCGCTGTCCGGGTCGCTCCCTGCCGGTCGGCCGAGGGCCCTGTATCAGGCTACGCGGTGCCTGATGCGACCGACTATCGCATGGTGCAAAGCCGCGGTGACCCGGCCATGGGTGAGCGCGCCAAGGGCCGCCTCGCTTTCGGAAGAACGCACCGCGCTTAGAGAGCAATAAGGCGGCCTGCACAGGATGCGATGGCGAGAGCGCGAGGGCGTCGCGCGGCATACTTTCTACAACCCGGCGTGGTCCCTCTGGTGAACGGCTTCTATCGCCTCGCGGGGGGGGTGGGCCCCCTCTTTTCTTGCCGATAGCCTTGCAGACACAGCACCCGCGTTTTGAAACCGGTATCGATGCCATCGGCGCCTCACGACCTGGTCAGGGGTCAGCTTGACAGTCGGGGCGGGTCTTGTATCCTTGAGCCAAAGGGCGATGGGGTTCGCCGTATAACCGCCTCTGGGCTGATGACTCCTGAATGACCTGCCGAGCGCGGGATGTAAGGGTATCGACGGAGACTTATGGTTCTGAACCCCGTTATCGTACAGTGCGGCCAAGTATTTATCACATTGGCCCTTGCGCCACTGCTGCACGGCTTTATCGCCACCGCCGAGGAACGTATCCAGCGCGGCCGTGGCCCCTCGATCTTCCAGCCCTACCGTGACCTTTGGAAACTTCTCCATAAGGAGCAACTGACCCCCGAATCGGCCTCGGGGATATTCTGGGCGGCGCCCGTCATCGCCTTCACGGTGATGCTGATCGTGCCCCTGCTGATTCCGGTTCTCACCAACTACCCGCTGCCGCTCTCCGATATGGGCGACATCCTGGGCGGCGGCCTCATCCTCACCCTCGGGAATTTCATGATCCTGCTCGCCGGCCTCGACTCTGGGCAGCCGTTCGGGGGGCTTGGCGCAAGCCGCGCGGCCATGCTCGCGATCCTCGCCGAGCCGACCCTGATCCTGGTATTCGTCGGCATCACCTTCCTGGATCACGCCATGCTGCCATTCGTCGCCAATCACCTACTGGCCAAGGACCCGGTGGCGTACTGGGGCCCGGTCCATGTCTTTCTGGTGGCGGCGTTTTTCATCCTGCTTACGGTCGAGACCGACCGCCTGCCCATCCACTCGACCATACCCTACGAGATCTACATGATCGACGAGGCGCGCGTCCTGGAATATTCGGGACCGCTGCTGGCGTTGTTGCGCTGGGCGTCATGGATGAAGCAGTTCATCCTCTACACCATATTCCTGAATGTCTTTCTGTTTCCGTGGGGTCTCGCCACTTCAGGGCATCCGGTCGACCTTTTGATGGCGGTCGCGTGGATTCTCGTCAAGTACGCAACGCTTGGGCTGTTCATGGCGGTCATAGACACCGCCCAGGCGCGATTGCGCTTCTACCGCTACCAAGAGCCGCTCGCCGCCTCGTTTCTGTTCGCGGTGCTCGCGATCGTCGCCTACAAGGTCTGACCCATGCCAACTTTCGCCATAGGACCGCTCGCCGCCTCGCTCTTTACCGTGCTCGCCATCGTGAGCCTGTTTCTGTCCTTCGTCATGCTCGGCTCCCATTGGCTGAAGAACCACATCTATGCCTTCGCGCTCGAATCCTGGACGATTGCCGCCCTGTCCGCGGCGGTCGCCTACTTCGGCCATTATCAGGAGCTTTACATCATCGCCGCCCTGACCGCGCTGTTTCGCGGAAGCCTGCTCCCTTACCTGCTATTGCGTCTTATGACGAGCCTGCACCTGGAGCGTGAATTCACGGCCCTCCTGCGCCCCTCGTCGAGCCTCGTTCTCGGCACCGTGCTCGTGATCGCGGCCTTTCTGGTGGCGCGTCACCTGGGTACGCGCATCACCTCGGACGACCGCATCGTCCTATTGGCCCTGACCTGCATGCTGAGCCTGAAGCTAATCGGCTTTCTCATGATGATCCTGCGTTCGGAGGCCATAAGCCACATCCTCGGGCTGCTCGTCATCGAAAATGGCATATTCCTGGGCTCGCAGATTCTAGTCCCGGGTATGCCGCTCCTGCTCGAGCTCGTGATTTTGTTCGACCTCCTTATCATCGTCCTTACGTTTGGCATCCTCATGCGTTATCTGCAGCGCCATGCCGGGACCACGAGCAGCCGGCATCTGCAAAGGCTGGTGGGTTGATGGCAGGCCTCGTCCTTGGGCTATGGCTTGCCCCCGCGCTTGCCATCGTCCTCATACTTATCTCTCGCCGGCCGCGGCCTGCGGCGTTCCTGAATCTCGCCGCCGCCATCACCACCCTCGGCCTAAGCCTCGCCTTGCTCGCGCGCGGCCCGGCGCACCCGGTGGTCTTCGGCGACCACTTCCTGCTGGCGACCCCCCTGGGTCTGTGGGTAGTGTTATGCGTTACGATCGTCTACACGCTGGCGTCGATATACGCCGTAGGCTATATGCGCCTGCTCACCGAAGAGGCCACGCGTCTGCCGTGGTTCTACGCGCTCTTTGCCGGATTCGCGCTGACCATGGTGGTCGCGCCGTTTATGAATAACCCCGGCATCTACTGGATCGTCATCGACCTCACCACCATCGTGAGCGCCTTCCTGGTCGGCTTCGAACGCGCGGCCGAGAGCGCCGAGGCCGCCTGGAAGTACATCATCATCGTCTCGGCCGGGCTCTCGCTCGCGCTCTTGGGGATCATCCTCTTCTACTGGGCCGGCACCTTTTCGTTCGGTCCGGTCTATGACATGACTTGGCATCGCCTGCGCCTCATGGCCCCGCATGCCCCGCACCCCCTGCTGTTGCTCGCCTTCCTTCTGACGCTCATAGGTTTCGGCACCAAGGTCGGTCTCGCGCCCATGCACACCTGGTTGCCGGATGCCCACAGCGAAGGCCCGGCCCCGGTCTCGGCGCTGCTCTCGGGTGCGTTGCTCAATACCGCCATGCTCGGCGTGGTACGGTTCCTGACGGTAATCGATGCCGGGGGGCTCGGCGCCGCCGGCCACGATGCGCTCTGTGTTCTGGGCGCGCTGTCACTGCTCGTGGCCGCGCTCTTCATAGTCCGACAGACGGGCGCCAAACGCCTCATGGCCTACTCGAGCATCGAGCACATGGGGGTCATAGCACTGGGCTTCGGGTTCGGTGGCGTGCTTGGGATCGCCGGCGCCATGTACCAGATGCTAAACCACGCCCTCAACAAATCGCTCATGTTCTTTGGCGCCGGCAACATGATGCGCGCCTACCAAAGCAAGGATATGAGGGTCATGCGTCGGATCCTGCAGTTCTATCCCGTGACCGGCACGATCTGGCTGCTGGGGGCCATTGCCATCACCGGCGCCCCGCCGTTCGGACCCTTTCAGGGGGAGATGGCGATCCTGCGCGCCGGCATGGAGGGCCCGAACACCTGGGCGGTGGCGCTGATGGCGTTGCTTCTGATCGTGATCTTCATAGGCTTTCTGGCGCACTTCCGGCGCATGGTGGCCGGTCCCGCGCCGGCCCAGGGGCATGAACCACGGCTCGCCTTGGGCGTCTGGATGACAGCGCCCCTGTGGCTTGCCCTGATACCCTTGACGATTCTCGGGCTTTGGTGGCCTCCGCTCTTGTGGCGGTTCTTCGCGCACGCCGCGCAGGTGATACGATGAACGGCTGCGAGGAACGTACGCTGTCGGCCGAGGGGCTGCTGCCGGCGGCGCAGACCGCGCAAGGCGATGGGCATCGCTTCGAGATGGCCTATGCGCGACCGACGCCGCACGGCCCGGAGGTCCTTTATCTCATCAACCGCGGACGCGGGCGCCCGTTCCTCCTGCTACGCATCCCCGGCGCCCGCACCGTGCCCTCGCTCGCCCCGATGGTGCCGCTACTGGGTTGGTATGAGCGGGAGATGCGCGAGTTGTCGGGGATCGAGGTCACAGGACACCCGGAACCCTACCCGCTACTGATCCATGAAGGCCGCCACCTATCCATCCCACCGCTTGGTGCAGACGCCGGGGAACCGACATGGTCCGGCGAGACGGCGACACCCACCATGCCCGAGATCGAGGCCGACCAGGTGCAGGACCTGGTATGGGGCCCGGTTCGCGGGGACGTCGTGGAGACCGGCGAGTTTCATTTCTCGTATATCGGCGAGGCCATCATCCACTACCATGCGCGACTCGGCTATAAGCATCGAGGCGTGGAACGCCGATTCCAGGGACTGCCGGCGGCCGCCGGCGTTTACCTTGCCGAGCGCGTATCGGGCGTGGGCAGCGTCTGTCATGCGCTCGCCTATTGTCAGGCGGTCGAGGCGGCGCTTGGCATCGACGTGCCGCCACGGGCCCAGCTCTTGCGCACCCTACTGGCCGAGATCGAGCGACTCTACAACCACTTTCATTATTTCGCACTGCTCGCAAAGACCACGACCCTCAAAGTGGCGTCCGCCGAGGGCGAGCTGCTCGAAGAACGCATCAAACAAATCGCCGGGCGGCTTACGGGCTCGCGTTTCCTGCGCCATCTACTGTGCGTGGGCGGGGTCCGCCATGACATCGATACCCAAGGCCTCGACTCCCTGCTCACTGAACTTGGCCATGAGGCTCGCGCCTATCTCGACCGCCTGAACCGCACCGCCAGTTACCTCGACCGCCTGATCGGGACCGGGGTCCTGGGGTCGGCTGCCGCCTTTGACCAGGGCGCTACCGGTCCGGTGGCGCGGGCGTCGGGGCTCGACCGTGATATGCGCCGCGATCATCCCTATGCCGCCTACGAGCTTCTGCGCTTTCTGGTACCGGTGCGCGAAACGGGCGACGCCAAGGCGCGCGCGGACGTGCGCGGCGAAGCGCTACGCGAGGCCCTGGCCCTGGCCGCCCAGGCCTCGGCACGCCTGGCGCCTGGGGCGATACGCGCACAGATCCCACCGCAGGCATCGGGCGAGGGCCTGGGCTGGTGCGAGACCCCGCGCGGCTCGCTCTTCTATGCAGTCCACATAGAGGAGGGCCGATTGGCGCGCGTCAAGATCAAGTCTCCGTCTTTCTCGAACTGGCGGGTCTTTCCGTTTACGGTGCATGGCAGCAACATGATGGACTACGCCATCAACGAGGCGAGCTTCGGGCTCACCATCGCCGGCGCGGATCGCTGAAGGGGGTCGTATGCCATTATGGACATGGACGGGACTTAAGGCTGGGACGGCAACCGCGCGGTGGCCGGGGCGCGGACCGGACGGCCAGGCCGGGGTGTACGGGATGCCGCGACTGGATCCCAGCCATTGCAAGCCCGACTGCCAGTCGTGCGTCGCGTGCTGTCCCACTGCGGCGCTATCCGGCCAGGGATCGGATGTCGCCCTGGATTACGGCCGCTGCATCGCCTGTCAGGCGTGCGTCGAGGCGTGCCCCGAGGGGACTCTGGAGGCCTCGTTCGACTGGGCGTTTGCGGTGCGCGATCGCGACGATCTCGTCTGGCGTGGCCGGGAGTCGCCATCGGCCGCGCCGCGTCCGGCGCCGGCGACCGGGGCGTTTGCCAAGAGCCTGCATATTCGCCATGTCGACGCCGGCTCGTGCAATGGCTGCGAATCGGAGATCGCGGCACTCAATAACCCCTTCTACAATCTTCACAGGCTGGGGATCTTCTTTACGCCCTCGCCGCGATTCGCCGACGTCCTGCTGGTCACGGGTCCGGTCATCGAGGCCATGCGCGCGCCGCTCCAGGCGGCCTACGAGGCCATGCCCGAGCCGCGTTTCGTGATCGCCACCGGCACGTGCGCGGTATCGGGGGCGCCGTTCGAGGGTGGCTATGGCGGCGGCCACGGCCTGTCGCCCCTGATCCCCGTGGATGTGTGGCTGCCGGGCTGCCCACCGAATCCGGCGGCGCTCATCCATGCGCTGCTCATCTTGCAGGACCGCATGCCGGTGCGCGTGCACGGAGGCCGCTATGAGCCTTGATCTATTTTGCGTCGCGGCACTTTTTTGGGGCCTTGCCCTGCTCTTTGCCGCCTCCTGCCGGTCACAGTCCGCATCCCACGGGGCGCTTGCGCTCGGCATCGTCGCGGCCCTCGGCGGATGCCTGGCCGGTGCCTTCAGCGCTCATTCCACAACGGCCTCGCTGTTTACCTCCGGCGCCATCTTCGTGCGCTTTCGCATCGATCCGGCCGCCGCCTGGCTGCTGGGTTGGGGCCTCGTGGCGGCCCTAGCCGCGGTTTGCGCCGGGACGCCCGCCCACCGCCCGCGCCTGTGGACGAGCGGCGCCGCCCTGTCTTTGCTGGGCGCGCTCGGGGTCGCGGGCCTGCAAGACGGGGTGTCCTTTCTGATCGCCTGGGAGCTCATGAGCCTGGGCGGCGCCGCCCTGCTGCTCGGCGACCGCCAAGGTCCCGTGCCACAGAACGGACGCGCGGCGTTGTTTATGCTGGCGTTGCTCGAGGTGGGGTCGGTGGCCCTGTTGGCGGCGATCCTGATTCTGGGCGCCCGCCATCCGGCATTCGCGTCGTGGCCTGTCACGCTCCGGCAGGCCCCCGATGGCCTGATCTTCGTGACCGGGGTGCTGCTGATCGTAGGCTTTGGCGCCAAGCTGGGCCTGCTGCCGTTTTACGAATGGTATCCGGCCGCCTACGGATCGGCGAGCGGCGCCACCGGGACACTGTTGTCCGGGGTGATACTGAACGCCGCGTGGTTTGGTCTCGCGCGCGGGGTCTTTCAGTGGTTGCCACGGTTTCCCGGGCTGACCGCCTTCGGCGCGCTGCTGGTGGTCATCGGGACATTGACTGCCGTGCTCGCGATCCTCTATGCCTTCCAGCAGGAGGACTGGCGACGCCTGCTGGCGTTCTCGTCTGCCGAAAATGCCGCCGTGGCCGTGGTCGCCCTGGGGGCTGCCGTACTGTTTCGCCGGGATCACCTGCCGCTCCTCGAGGGATTCGCCTTCACGGTCGGACTTTTGCATCTCGGGGGCCATAGCCTGGCCAAAGGCACGCTCATGCTGTCGGCCGACCACGTCCGCGAGACGCGTGGTCATTATCACATCGCCCAAAGTCGTGTGCTCGCCCAGAGTCCATGGACCCTGGGCGTTGGCGCCTTGTGCGCAGTGATGAGTCTTGCCGCCCTGCCCCCGCAGGCCGGCTTTGTCAGCGAGTGGTACCTGTTTCAGACGGTCTTCCAGGACTTTCGCCTCCACGGCGCCTTGGCACAGATCGCGCTGGCGTTCGCCGGTGCCGGGCTTGCGCTCACCGCCGCCATTGCGCTTGCCACCATGGCCAAGCTGTTTGGCGTCGGCCTGCTCGGCAAGAATGGGGTATCCGGCCCGGTGGGGACGGCACGCCGCAGAGGCACGATCCTGGTCCTGGGGCTTGCGGTCCTCGGGTACGCGGTCGGCATGCCGTGGTGGATCCAGGGACTTATACATAGCCGGCTTGCGCACAGCGGGCAGGCCGCGGCCCGGCTCGTCCATGGCCTCATGCTCGTGCCCCTGGACCCCCATTTCGCGTTCATTTCCCCGACCCTACTCGTCATCGTGGGGCCGCTCCTGGCACTGATACCGCTCGCCCTCCTGGCCTTCGGCATGAGGTCCGGGCGGCGCGTCGCACCGATCTGGGCACACGGGCTGCGTACCCTCCCGCAAGCCAGCGCCACCACCGCGCTCGCGTTCTCCAATGCGCTGCGCGAATTGTATAGCTTCGTATACCGGCCACGGACCATAGCCGAGCGGCGCATCGAGAAGCGGCCGTATTTCATCAAGGCGGTGCGTTTCGAGTACGGCCAGACCGCCTTGTTCGGCCCCACCCTCTTTACGCCCGCCACCCGCCTCGTACGCGCCCTGGCACAACGCGCAAGCATCCTGCAGCGCGGATCCATGAATGCCTACCTGGCGTATATCGGGATCCTGCTGCTCTTGGTACTCGGCTCGGTCTTCTGGAGATAGGGCGCGGCGGCCGGCCGCCGAGGACAGGACCGTGATCGATGATGCGCGCGCGCATCGCGTGGCCTATCATGGACCCCCACAATGGCGTATGGAGGGCGGAGAACCCATGAAAACCATATCGATGGTGCGCATCTACATCAAGGAAGGCGACAAGCTCGAGGGGCACAGCCTGATGCAGGAGATCTTTTCGCTTTTGCACGACGAACACCGCGTGCATGGGGTGACGGTATTCCGCGGCATCGCGGGCTTCGGGGCCAAGGGGACGGTGCATTCCGCGGACCTTTTACGCATGACCGTGCACCTGCCACTGGTCCTGGAGTTTTTCGATGAGCCCGCGACCATCGACGCGGTCATGCCACTTTTGCAGAAGATGGTGCCTCCGGGGCATATCGTACGCTGGCAGGCGATGTGTGACTGCGCGGAGTAGCGGCTTTAGGGTGGGTGAGTCGCACCGTGAGCGCCGTGAACCACCCGCCGCCCCTCCTTGTTCAGTCGGTGGGGGGAGACGTGCCCGTCGCCAAGGCCTTTTCGATGGCCGCGCCGAGCGCCTCGCCCAAGATGGCCCCGAGCGTGGCCCCGATCAGCGGGAGAATCCCGGCGTAAAATGTGCCGGGCATGGCGCCGACCACACCGGACAAGGCGCCGACCCCCCTGCGCTCGGTCTTGGGTGTGCCGATCACCTTGCCGTAGCGCCGCACCGCCTCTTCACCTTTCGCGGCCAAATTCAAGAGACTCGCGGCACTAACCCCCAGGCGATCGGCCGCCGCGCGCAGTTGCTCCACCGTAAGCGATGTCTCGCCCTTCTCCACCCGCGACCAGGTCGAGCCCGCGAGCCCCAGCTGCTCGGCAAACTGCGCCTGCGTGAGCTTGCGCCGGCGCCGGAGCTCCGCCAAGACATATCCGAGGACGGCACGTGAAGTCGCCACCAGCGTAGGTTGCTGTTCCGATCCCTTTTCCTCACTCATGGTTTGCTCCGCTAACTTCCTGCCTTGCGCAATATGGCGTCGTCTCCATCTTATCTCTAATGGCTCACTATGCATAGAGAACGAACTTGCGTATCGTGCAACTTTGCTGTAGGGTCCGATTCATAGTACGCACCACGAGGTTGGCGCACCATGAAAACACCCAAATGCCCCCGCTGTGGGACCGATGATCACGTGATGGAAGACACAACCGGGCGCGACCGCGGACGGCGCGCAGGCGCCGTCGTGGGCGGGCTGGCTGGTACGGTCGGCGTGGCCACCGGGGCCGTTGATGGCGCGGCGCTCGGGGCCACGGTAGGCTCCGTCATCCCCGTGCTCGGCACCGCCATTGGCGGCGTAGTTGGCGCCGTCGCGGGTGGTCTCGCCGGCCTCACCGCCGGCGCCAAGGTCGGCGAGACCATTGGAGGGCTTTTCGACTCCGGTCATAAGTGTCACAAGTGCGGCTGGCATAGCTGACCGGCCCGTCGCGGAAAGGCGCCCCCGTCGGCCGCCTTTACCCCAATAAAATGCACGAGGAATACATGATGGATGCCAGCAATATCGAGAATTATCCAGGTCTGCAGAACATCGTGACCGCCGTCCTGGATGACATGGATGTGAGCTATCAGGCGTTGGACACAGAATATATCGTCCTGCGCCTGTCTGCCGGCAGCGGCATCCTGTCCTGTCAGATCCACACTGAAGATGAAGAGGGCTGGCGATGCCTGACCATCACCGTCGCGGCACCGAGCTATGTACCCAAAACGCGGTTCGGAGAAGTGTCGGAATGGATCGTCCGCCGCAACTACACGCTAAGGGTCGGCGCCTATTACCTCGATCATGGCGACGGTGAGGTCCAATACCGTATCAGTGCCCTGCTTGGAGACTCGCTCGCGACCCCAGAAATCGTCCAGGCCAACCTCATAACCGCACTGGAAATGATGGATCGCGCCGTTCCCGAGGTCATGGCGATCGCCTTCGGCGACCAGCCCCCCTTACAGGTGATCACCGAGGCCGACAAGATCGACGCAGATAGTGACACGGCGGCCGACGGTCCTTTGCAGTGATGCTCTCACCCCGCTAAAGCGGGTAAGCTTCTTGCCGACTGACACAGTTCTGGCGCTGGCTCCAGGGGGCCCGCACAACATCCTGCGGCGCTTGATGCCGTGTTTCGGCAAGACAATGCCGGACGGACGGATCCGACCGGTGGCCCGCGCTCGGGCGACTACACCGCCAAGACCGCAAAGGTCCTGGGCGGTGATACGTGGTGCGCTTCAGAAACGGCACCACCTGACCAAACGCCAGCGGGTGCATGTTGACCCCGCAGATGGCGGGTCCGCAAACCGCCCGTTCGATGCCCGGCTAGGACCGATAGGTGACGGGTGACCCTGACGCTCGCCCTCTAGACCCATACCTAGCCGCGCCCAGTTTGCCAAGCCTGTTATTTTATGTGAGAAGGGGCTCGATATTGACTGGACCCTCCTCATGGGGCTAGCGTGAGCGAGCCTTGTAGGGGATTAAAGAGGCAAAAAGCCCGCGATTACCATTATAAGCCGATGAGGGGAGACAAATCATGTGCGCCTATCCGTTACGGTCGTGTAAAGCTTTATTAGTCGGCATTGTCATGGTTTTTCTAACGTTACCACAGGCATGGGCGCTACGTTACGGCCCCGCATCCTACAATAATTACCCGGCCTTTTATAATAGCCATCCTTTGCCGACACCCACATTCTTCCGAGGGAAGGTATTGAAGGCCGTGATAGAAGTCGATAGTGCCGCGCCCGCCCGGTGGAATTATGCCGTTGCGGTCCTGAGCAATATCGAGAAGGCATTCGGCAAGAATCCCCGGCGTTATCGCCTGGAGCTCGTCGCTTTCGGGCCCGGGATACGCATGCTGTCGATTTGGAGTGACGCCCATAACCGGATGGCGCTCACGCAGCTCGCCGCCCATGGCCTGAAGATTCGTGCGTGCCACAACGCCATGCTCGCCAATCACCTGACGCGCAAGGACATCTTTGCGTTCGCGCGCGTAGTGCCGGCTGGCGTCCTTGAGATCGCCCGCAAGGAGATGCAGGGTTATGTGGCCTTGAAACCATAATGCGGCACTGAGGCCAGAAGGGGTAGGGTATGTGCCCTTCCCTTTGGCAAGGGCAACGAGGCGCATGACCGGGGCCTCGTCATGCCCAACGCGCTTACCTTCACGACCTTGGGGTAGCGCTCGGGATCCCGAGCCAGAGCCTCTGGGCGCGGTGCGCAGTCCCGGAAGGGGCACTATCAGGAGAAGATCGAGCGCCTGCAGGTCACGGCGATCGAGGAGAAAGAAAAGCTCGAAGGGGCGCATTGCGCTCAAAGAAACGGCTGGGCGTGCCCGTCGTCACGATCGCGGATCGGGGATCGGATTTCTTCGAATTCCTGACGCGCGCCAATGAACTGCGCGCCCCGTATCTGATCCGGGCGCGCACGAACAGTGCCGGCCGCATGGCGGTCGCCCGCTCGTGCCGGAAGACCGCGCGGGCTGCGCGCGGGCGCTCGAAGCGTTGAGCGACGCCCCGGCGCTCGGCACCCTGGCGGTAGAGGTTCCCGGAAATGGCCGACGTCAGGCGAGGGCGTCGGCATCGCTGGGGCCCGGTGACGGTCACCATGATCGGGGTGACCAAGCGCGGCGCACCGCGGGCACCGAGGCGATCAGCTGAGTGCTTGGAACCGGCCCGTCAAGGGCTTTGCGAGCGCCGCCGAGAAGGCCGCGTGGTATGGCAAGTGCTGGGGCATCCCACGGGCCGCGAACCGACAAGCGCGACGGAAGAGGTTTGCCATCAAGAAACAGGTGCGCTTGAGTTCAATGGCCAACGCAGCGGCCGAGCCTCCGTATGCTATGAGAATAGTGCCAGTGCGTAGCCTGCCGTTCGCAGCTACCCAAAAGCGGTTCGACCAGGGCTGGGTCCGGTGCGGCCGCGAGCGGTATGTGGTCCGCCCCCGCAAACAGTCCCGATGTAGGGTCTACTGCTACCCATCCGGCGCCCGGCAAGACGACATCGGCCCACGCATGAAGGGCTGCCGTGTCGGCGCCCAACGCTTTATCCCCCACCTTGGCGGCGAGTTCTATCAGGTATCCGGAGACAAAGCGGGTCGCAAATCCCAAGCGCCGCGCGGCTTGGACGAACAGCCAAGCGCTGTCGCGACACGACCCGGTGCCTTTGCCGAGCGTGGTCTCAACGTCCTGTATGCCCGGGTCAAGCCGACAGGTGTAGCGAACCGTGGCGGCGATTTGCTGCGCGGCGTACGCCAGAAACGCAACCGTTGACGCAGGACCCTCGCGCAGCTTCTCCACGAAGGCATGAAAAAGCGGGCCATCTTCTGTTGCTTGTAAGTAAGGCGCAAGGGGTGAGACTAGGTTCTCGGCGTAGAGTGGCGGCCATTGGACGGCCGTCCCTTCCAGCAAGAAATCCAGGGGGTTTGTCTCTTGCCAACAGAATGTCGCCGTCATCGTAACATCGAGGGCACTTGTACGCGCCGCAAATACGGCGCGCGCCACTCGGTTGCCGAAGAGATCTGACTGCCAGTGCAACGTTTGGGGTAGGGGTGAAATATGAAGCGAATAGTCCTTGAGACAAAAGCGTGACGGAAATGACGGGCTTAACCTGAAGATGTGCGGACCTAGAAAAACGGGGCTTTGGTAGTCGTAGTGGACGTTATGGGTAAGGGCCAGAAGATCCATGGGATTTCAAGAGTTGGGCGGGAACGGGTAGACATGGCTTACCGCCTGGGTATCGGCTGCGGTTTCCCAGGAAAATTTGGGAAGGGTTTCGAGGGCCTGAATGAGGCCTTCGCTCCAGCACTGGCCGATCGCTTGCAAAAAGGCATCGTCCTCCCCTAAGTGCAAAAAACGACCCTCATCGAAAACATTCCGCCGGTAGATAAGTAAGTCGATGGGAGGACCCACTGTGGCGTTGCTGCGCATGGTCGAGTTCATGGAAACAAGGGCGCAGCGCGCGGCCCGCTCGAGATCCAGTTCCGGGCTCACGACACGATCCAGTATGGGTTTCCCATACTTGATTTCGCCAATCTGCAAAAACGGGTGCTCGCGGGACTCGTGAATATAGTTACCCTGGGGGTACACCATGAAGATCTCGGGTTTCTGGCCGGCGATCTGGCCCCCGAAGATAAAGGTGGCCTCGAAGTTGGTGTGCGCGGCATCGCGTTCGGCCTGCTGGCGCTGAACCAGGGCATTGACCACGCCCACGTAGTCTACCGCCTCTTGCACGGTCGATACCGTGCGCAGACTGGGTCCGGATTGCGTCATGTCGGTGCGCAGTTTCTTGACCACTGCCTGGGTCGTGGCGAGGTTACCGGCCGAGAGCAGCGTGAAGTGCCGCGACCCCTCCACGGAGAACCGGTGCATTTTAGAGTAGGCGCTCACGTTATCTATCCCGGCATTGGTCCGGGAATCGGAACAAAAAACGAGCCCTTCCTTTAGGCGCATAGCCAAGCAATACGTCATGGATACCCGGGCCTCCTTGTGCACCTACCTCGGTCCTGTATCAGCTTGACCCAGCGACACGATGTGAACCGCATCTTGTGCAAGAGTCATGCCTCAGGCCGCGCCTCACGACGCCTCTTGTTAGCGCCGCTATTCTCGAATGCCGAGCCAGTCGAGAATGGAACACGGAAAGATACCCCCTGTAAAGAGGCCTGCGTGCATCCGGCCCCTAAGGGCCCCCGGAATCTTTGCCCCATTATGGGCATATTCCTCATTATGGGGCGCGCCAATCCCCGGCATGCCCCCATCGCCGTGATATCTGGCGGCAGGCTTCATGAGATCCATCTGGCCTAGCGGTCGTTTTGGTCCATATCCGCACATCTCGCATCGTGAACGCAAGCCCCAGGCGCGGCCTCTTGACACGAAACTGCCGAGGAGGGCTCTCGCATGCCGGGGGAAAACCCCTTCCGGATTGTCTTGTCGGCAGAAGAGGAGGTGAATTGTATGGGAGATCCGTAACATAGACGCCGCGGTGTTTCGCGGTCGCAGACACCCAGATGATTCTGATCGCGGCCAGCGAGGCTGGCCGCGATGCGGATAGCGAACGGTTGAGAATCCGGCCCGAAGTGGTCGGTCACGGCCGTAGGCGCATTTTCCCGGAGCCATTGGAGAGCTCGATGAAAGGGTCCCTCGGGTCGTCCCCAGCCCCGGGTTCGCCAATGAGATCAAGGCACTAATCTGCGTGCCGCCCCGCCGCAGGAGGGATCGGGGCCCGCGGGAAGACAAACGCATCCACGACAGACAAGAGAGCCGCATCCTGGCGCGTCGGCGGATTCATGCAGGACGGTCTTGGGACGGGCATAGCCATGGCTGTGGAGCACGAATAGGCCCGCGGCAGCGCCTCCCCTGACACTGGCCGGCCTCGACCCGATATTCGGCAATTGGATAGCGGATGTCTCGATACCTACATAATCTGCGGCGGTTTACCCCCAAAACCCCAGGCGCCGAGCGGGTGACCTGCAAAGTCGCTGAAATCCCTTTGCAATCCGCTGAGTCGAGCGCACTTCCGCCACCGGCCGTCGGTGGCTGTGCATCGCGCCCAAGTCCTTGGGCTGCGATGGCGGACCGGGCATCGCAGCGCCCGAAAGGCTCGTCGAGCCGATTATGCGTGGGCCCCGCTGGCGGGACCCACCGCACGTGCCGGATCATAGACAACGGCTTCTCGCGCTGTGGCTTGGCTATGCGAGCCTTATTCGAGGCTTATGTCAGACACGACCCGGCGCACCCCAGCCGCTCCATGCGCGCAGGACCAGTTTGTCGATCACACAACGCAAGGCGCTCACCGCTCCCTTAGGCTTGCCCATTCCCGCCTAACGGGAAAAATCCGACTTCGCGCCTCGCAGAGGCCGGTTTCGACCGCGGCCTTCCGACCAGGGGTCACGGCCTTCCTCCATTGCCGACCGCGGGGCCCCCACAGGCGGACACAAGCCATTCGACCTGCAATACCAGAGAACTTCCGGCCATATCTTCATCAATCGCCGCATTGACATCGCGATCGCGGACTGACGGATAGGCAGACCACCCCCGCGCATGCAGCATATCGGCATGCATATTGCTTAAGGTTGCCTTGTGATCGGTATTCACGGGTGTAAGGCAGGGCGTCCTTTGGGGGTCTCGGGAGTCACGACAGGTGCCGGTATGGCGTGGATGGACTACCAGATAGAGAATTTTTACGACGAGGCGTTTGTCTCAGAAGGTCATCTGCGCCCTGGGTCCAAGCTTTTATTTCAGTGTTTGTGCGGCCTATCAGCAGACGAAATGGGGCGCTATCAGGCCTTGGCGGAGGCGGCTCTATACCGCATGGGCATCACCTTTGCCATCTATGGCGGCAGTGAGGGAGCCGAAAAGATCCTCCCATTTGATATTGTCCCACGCATCATTGAGTCATCGGAATGGGCGATGCTCGAGCGCGGCCTAAAACAGCGGGCGCACGCCTTGAATTTATTTATCGGTGACATTTACGGACCGCAAAAGATACTGCGTGACGGCGTAGTGCCCAGAGATCTTGTTTTATCGGCGCCCGCTTACCGGAAAGAGTGCCAGGATCTGCGCGTCCCCCGCGGTGTCTGGAATCACATCTCTGGCACCGACCTCATTCGCGACCAGACCGGCCAATTCTATGTCCTGGAGGATAATCTCAGGTGCCCTTCCGGCGTATCGTACGTCCTCCAAAACAGGCGTGTCCTTAAACGCACTCTTCCTCGGGTATTTGATGTCTCAAAGGTCCGGGCGGTAGATGACTATCCGAGCCGACTCCTTGAGGTACTCGAATGTCTCGCTATTTCCCGACAAGACAACCCGGTCACGGTGGTGTTGACGCCAGGCATCCATAATTCGGCCTATTTCGAGCATGCCTTCCTGGCCCAGCAGATGGGTGTCGAACTTGTCGAGGGACGCGACCTCGTCGTCCATAAAAAAGTGGCCTATATGAAAACCACGAGAGGCCTGAGGAAGGTCGACGTGATATACCGCCGCATCGACGATGATTTTCTGGATCCTCTCGTGTTTCGGCCTGATTCGCGCCTTGGCGTGCCCGGACTTATGGAGTGTTACCGGGCCGGCAATGTGGCACTTGCCAATGCGCCCGGAACCGGCGTCGCAGACGACAAGGCCTTGTACGCCTACATACCTCGCATCATCAAGTATTACTTGGGGGAAGAGGCGCTTATACCCAACGTCCCCACCTACCTCTGTTATGAGAAGAAAGAGCGAGACTATGTCCTCGCGAATTTAAGTAAGATGGTGGTAAAGGCCACGGACGGGTCAGGGGGATATGGCATGCTCATAGGCCCCGCCGCCAGCCCGCCGGAGCTTGCCCTCTTCCGGGAACGCATTTTGGCGGAGCCTCGTCGGTATGTGGCGCAACCAACCATCGCCCTTTCTCGGGCGCCTGTCTTGGCAGGCGACCATTTCGAGGGTCGACATGTAGACCTTCGCCCCTATGTCTTGTATGGACGTGACATTTACGTCCTCCCCGGCGGCCTTACAAGGGTCGCGTTAAAAAAAGGCTCCCTAGTTGTTAACTCGTCACAAGGAGGCGGAAGCAAGGATACGTGGGTGCTGCATGACTAGACGGACAGCGGATCTGCGGAAGGCGCCCACGCGTTTTTCGGATGGCCGATCATTTCTCTTCATGCGCCTTGCCGGGGTTATGGTATATAGAGATTCGTAAATCGCGCAGAAGGGCGGCGCCGTCTTGTTTTGCGCAACGGTGCGGGCGTTGCCGCACGATCATGAAGTGAGCTTGGGGTATCATGGGAACGGGGGGTCGGTGTGCTGAGCCGAGCGGCAGAGTCGTTGTATTGGATCGGTCGCTACCTGGAGCGCGCGGAAAGCGTCGCGCGCCTCGTTGACGTCAATCTGCACCTGACACTGGATTCGGCAACGGATATCGGCGACCAGTGGGAGCCGCTGATTGATACGGTAGGAAGCCGTAAATTATTTGCGGCCCGCTATCCCACACCGACCCGCGACTCCGTCATGCGGTTTTTGACGTTCGATGCGGAGAACCCGGACTCGATCATGGCCTGCGTCCATCGCGCACGCGAAAACGCGCGGTGCGTGCGGGATACCATTTCGTCTGAAATGTGGGAACAGGCGAACCGATTTTACACATTTTTGTGCGATGCCATGGGCTCCGACTATGCGCTCATAAACTCCTTCGATTTTTATACGGAAGTGAAGATGGCGGCGCGTCTTTTTGACGGGCTTACAGACGCCACGATGTCCCATGGGGATGCGTGGTGCTTTCTGCGTCTTGGGACGATGATAGAGCGCGCCGACACGACGTCCCGCATTCTTGACGTCAAGTATTTCATGTTGCTGCCCACATGGTTGGGGGTAGGTGGCGCTGTCGATACCATCCAGTGGGCGGCCCTGTTGAAGTCGGCAAGCGCAATGGAGATGTATCGGAAGCACTACAAGAGCATTACACCCGCCAAGGTCGCGGATTTCCTGACATTAAACACGGAATTTCCACGTGCGGTTTGTTTTTGTTTAGGGCAGGCGGCGATGGTCTTGGGGCGGCTATGCGAATCCGCCCCTGGGTCAACGCCCAGCGAGCCGGAAATCCGTCTCAGAGCTCTTGTGCACGAACTTTCATCGCTGCGTATTGAAAATATCATCGAGCAGGGCCTACATGAGTTTCTGGACCGCCTCCAACAGAAGCTGAATGGTTTTCACGCAGCGGTGACCGCTATGTTTTTTCCGCAATGTAGCACCGAGCAAGCGGAGAATCCCACGTGCGTACAGTGACCGGGATCCACCACGCCTAGTTGGCTTAGGCGTGCGCTTGCCACTTCCCAGGGGCGGCGCCCTCTTGGTTGATCGCAAAGGACGTCCCTGTTGGTTTCCCTCACCGCCGGCTGCGGGGTCGCGGCAGCTCAAAAGGCGGGGCGGCGGTCATCGTGTTTTGGTATTTGGCACAAGCGCAACACTCAAGGCGGACCCACCCCATGAATCCGCTTATCCAGCGTCGCAAGTAGCAGCTTCCCCGGGAGGCCCGCTCCAAAGAGGCGGCCTCGCAGATGGTCCAATGGTGCTCGCGGGCAACGTCCAAAGTGGCGAACTACGCCGCAGCATCTGCCTGACGGTCTATGGCCTCCGGCAGCAGGCGCAGATCTGGCGCCAGCTCGCGCAGTTCCAGCATCGTGATAAAAACCGTGCCGCGCGGCGGCCAGCCGTGTGTTGCAGACATCTAACGCCCAATACGCAGGGACGCAAATGCCCTCCCCCCGCAGCCACTTTTCGCATCCGGTTGGCGGACTCCACATCTTCGTCCCCCAGATACCAAGCCCGGATCATGGACGCGTCCGCAACGAACGCCGTCAATATCGCGGTCCCGCGTCAATCGATTCGCGCAATGAACACCCCAGGCCATGGCGAGCCTGGAAGGCCCTCATGCGCACCACAGCGGCTCGCCTTTGCTCCAGGCCTTGACCTAGCGGCGGCCGCAACTTAGCCACCGCCTGCCCGTGCTTAGCGATGGCGAAACACTCCCCGTTACACACCCGCTCCAGGATCTCGGACAAATGCGTCTTCGCCTCACAGGCCCCAATCTCGGACATATCGATACCCATATTGACACCAGTCTACGACTAGGCCCGGCATGCGCGGTCGGCGGCGTCAATATCGATTAAGTATAAGCGCACCGCGCATGCTTCCTTTGGCTTTAGGTTGCCCATACGCAACAAGAGTTGGACAAGGCTGTTGACGATCATGTAAAACCGCGCTTTTTTGGCACGCGGACGCGGTGGGATTGTCACCGCGGCACATAGCCCTGCGCCGCGAGCGCGAGACGCAGGCGCTCGGCAAAGCACTGCATGGCGTATGCCTCGTCGGCGGAGATTGTGCGACCGCGGTGGTAACCCCAAGTCGCGCGCTTCAGGAACTGGGCAAAGGCCCAGGCCTCGGGGCGCCCCTCCAGGTGGAGGGTGAGGGGGCCCTGGGCGATGGCGGGATGGGGGCTTGGGGCCAAGGCCTTGGGTGCGCTCATGGTCGCCGCGCCTTCTTCTTCTGCGTGGCGCGCTGCTCGGCGCGTTCCCGCGCCTCCTTGGCCCGGTACGACTCGCCGTCTAGGGCGAGGATCTCGGCGTGATGGATGATGCGGTCGACCAGAGACACCACGCAGGCGGCGTTCGGGAACACCTGGGGCCATTCGGAGAACGGACGATTCGTGGTGAGCAGCAGGCTCTTGGTTTCGTAGCGACGGCTAACGATCTCGAAGAACAGGTCGGCGTATCGATCACCGTAGGAGAGGTAGCCGACCTCGTCGATGCAGAGTAAGTCGGGAGCGCCATAGTGGCGCAGACGTCGCCGTAGCGCGGCATCGCTCTCCAGGGCCGCAAGCTCCCCAAGCAGGGGGCCGGCGCTCGTAAAGAGCACGGTGTGACCAGCCATGAGCGCCTGATGGGCGATGTTACGCGCGAGCGTAGTCTTGCCCACCCCATTGGGACCGATCAGCACGACGTTCTGGGCGCTCTTTATGAAGTCGAGTCCCATCAGCCCGGCGATCGCCTCCTGGTCGCAATGGGCAGGCCACGTCCAGTCGAAGTCGCACAAGGGCTTGAAGCGCCCGATCTTGGCGCGCCGTAGACGGCGCTCGAGGCTGCGCCGGCGGCGCTCGTCCTCCTCCCAGGCGAGAAGGTCGGAGACCCACGGGGCCGTGTGCACCTGCCCCCAGTGGGCCAGAAGGCCATGCAGGGCGAGCGCCTGGGCGCGCGCCCGAAGCGTTGTGCCCGTCCCTTCGCTGGCGGTCTCATCAGCAGTCGTCATCGCGGTTCTCCTGGGGTGCCGGACGCTCAAGCGCGTCATAGGCCGTCAGATCGGGGGCGCGCACCGTGACGTCGCGCGCCTGGATATGGGGCGGCAGAGGGGCAAGCGGCGGGGGCTTATGGGCCTGCCGGCGTGCCCGCTCGAGCACGCGCGAGACGGCATGCGGGTGGGCCACCCCCTGCGCCAGGGTCTCTGTGAGCGCCGCCTCGAGGGCTTGCGCGCCATAGCGATCGAGAAGGTCTTCGAGGGCCGTGACCACGCGTGCCAGGGGCTCGCCGGCGGCCGCGGCTGCGGCGAGGAAGGCTTGACTGGTCGGCGCCGCGTGGGTCAACCGATCGGCGCCACTCGATCCGCGCGCGGCGGCCTTCGCGAGGCGTAACGCCGCGATATGCGCGGCGTCTTCGATCTGTGCGTGTTTGTCATAGCTGCGGGCGTGGGTGGCGCACACCGTGGCGCCGTCCAGGATACGCACCCGATCGGGATCGGCCCGCACCGTCAGGGTCTGGCCCACACAGCTGTGTGGTACGGAGTAATCATTTCCATCAAATCTGGCATAAGGGGTCTTGCCGATGCGCACCGCCACGCATTCCTCGGTCGGATAAGGGGCACCGGGGAGTGAGAGCAGAAACGGCTGTTCGTCTGCGAAGACCGCGCGCACCGAACGTGTCCGGTCCTCGGGACATGGCCGGTCGGCAGCCAATCCGGTGCACCATGCGTGCGCCTGGCGATTCAAATCATCGAGATCGGTGAACGCGCGTCCGGCGAAGAACGCATCACGGATATAACGGATGGCGCGCTCCACGCGCCCCTTCTCGTTCCCGCGGGCAATGGCCACCGGGCGCGGCTCGAAGCGGTAATGGGCGGCGAAGGCCAGCAGCGCAGGGTTGAAGCGGATGACCTCCCCGCGGCGCTCGAGCACGGCGCTGCGAAGGTTGTCGAAGAGAAGGGTCCTCGGCACGCCACCCCAGGCGCTGAAGGCCCCGACGTGGCCGCGTAGGAAGTTCTCCATGCGCGCATCCAGGAAGAACTGCAGATGGATGTGGCGCGAGTAGGACAAGACCATCACGAAGGCCATGAGTGGCCGGCGGGCGCGTCCGATCGTGAGATGCCCAAACGACCCCCAGTCGCACTGGCCCTCGGTCCCTGGGAGGGCGCGTAGACGCAGGTAGGCCTCGGCCGCCCGGCGCGGACGATGGCGGCGGATCACTCGCCGGAAGTGGCTCTCGCTCCCCTGGTAGCCACGCGATCGGACCATGTGGTAGAGGCGCGTGGCGGTGAGGTCCGGGAAGGTCCGCAAGGTCTCTGTCACAAACGGTAGATAGGGATCGATGCGCGGCGCGCGGGGGACAAAGGCGCGGGGCGCCTGGCCCTCTTCGGCGAGTACCCGGGTCACGGTCGAATGGTGGATGCGTAACTGGCGGGCGATGGTGCCCACCGTCCAGTGCTCGGCGTGGTAATAGCGCAGGATCAGGGCGCGCGTTTCGGCGGATATCATGGCTTGACTCTCGTGATGGGGCAGAAGGGGACCGTCAAGACGGTTCGCTGCGGCGGTTCTTCAGAAACGCTCGTCGCACAAGCCCCGAACAGGGGCCCCGACAGACGCAACAGCGACCCCAGACGGGCCTTTGTGGCGCGCAACGCATGCGAACCGACGCATCGAGCGCGAGTAGAGCATGGCGCGAACAGCCGATTGAACCCTGATGCGTCACGTTTTTGCGTAAGAGGCGATAGCGGCGGGCGCGGGCGGCGTGCCGAAAGCGCCCCATGCGGGACGCCTGGTAGCGCCGCGCCGCCTCACGCTGACGGATCTTGCGGGCACGATGCGCGCAGGTGCGCGTGCAATAGCGTTGCCCCCGGTCGCACCAGCGGCAGATAAGGGCCTGGGCGCGGCAATAGGCGCACAGGAAGAATCGAGCAGTCGGTGCCAAGCGGCGCTCCCAGAACCCGAGAGCTGCCCTGGACGCCGCGACGGGATCCTGGCACACTGACCCCGCTCCAATACGGGGAAATGGCGCAGTCCCGTTCTCACCGCCAAGTTCGAATCGGGACTGCGCCGGCTCTCTTACCAGCCGTCCTTCTACGCTTCCTCATAACCGTTGTCACGAAGAATCCCTCCGTCTTTGCACGGCTTGTAACGGCTGGGCGTTCGCACCCCGATCCTGGGGTGCCTGATCTCTTTTTTGCGAAGACCTCCTACAAAACCCCCAAGGCGATCACCGCCGTCGACCCTCAGCCATCACAGCCCGGACAAGACCCTCCAAACCCGTTCCCTCAAGGAACGCTTTCCTGATAAATCCGCGTAACCATCCAAAAAGACGCGGATCTTGGTGATCGCCTACACAAGGCTACAGCTTGACGCAGGTCCTGCTGCCACTTAGGGTAACATCAAGATGCGACGTTGCGAGGCATCATGATGCGAACGACACTGACCATCGATGAAAAAGTGGGGGCCGCCCTTCAGGAGACTGCGCGAAGAATGGGGAAACCCTACAAGGCCGTGGTCAATGAGGCCTTGCGCTTGGGACTGCATGCCATGGCGCACCCTTCTGCACGGGCCTACCATTTGGTTCCATCCGCACTAGGGGATGTCCGGACGGGACTCAATCTCGATAAGGCGCCCGCGATTGCAGAGGCGCTGGAGGATGACGCCATCGCCCAAAAGCTTATGTGAAGTGGTCCCCCGTTGACGGACCTCTAATGGATGGATTAAACCAACCACTTGGAGGTCACTATGGAACGTCAGGTTCGTGCTCAATATACCGCCGATTACAAGGCGCAGGCAGTGTCATTGGCAGAGAGCCTCGGAGCGGCAAAGGCTGCCCGCAAGCTCGGTATTTCGGTCAAGACGCTGGCTAATTGGATCCGCATTTCGCGTGATGGAGCAGGGTTCGCCAAGGACGGGAAGCGCCGTCCTGTGAGCGATGTGGAAGCTGAGAATGCACGGCTTCGAGCCGAGAATGCTCAGCTGCGCATGGAGCGCGATTTCATAAAAAAAGCCGCAGCGTACTTTGCGAAGGAGTCCAAGTGAAGTACGCCTATATCGCCTCGCAGCGGACTCACTACCCGATCGGGTTCATGTGCCGGGTACTTGAGGTATCGACGTCGGGATTCTTCGCCTGGCAGGCCCGAGAACGTGCGCCACAGAGCGACGCGGACGCTCCGTTGCGTGCAGCGATCATACAGGTCCACGAGGAAAGCCGGCGCCGCTATGGTCGCCGGCGCCTCACGCATGCCCTGCGCGCACAGGGCATGCGCATCAACCCCAAACGTGTGCATCGAGTGATGCGCGAGGAAGGCTTGCGAGGCGTGCGTAAAGGGCGCTTCGTGCCGCGCACGACCGACAGTGCCCATCAGCGCGCCATCGCCCCGAACGTCCTACAGAGGCGATTTAGCGTCGACACAGCCGTGCCGGCCTGGACAAGCGACATCACGTACGTTGCCACTCGTGAGGGCTGGCTGTACCTGGCGGTGATTATCGCCTTACAGACACGCCAGGTGCTCGGCTACAGCCTCTCGGATCGCATGCCCGATGAGCTGGTGCTCAATGCGCTGCGCAATGCCTGCCATCTCCAGACACCGCCATCCGGTACGGTGTTTCATTCCGACCGCGGCAGCCAGTACGCCAGCGATGATTTCCGCAACGCTCTCGGCGCACTTGGCATGGTGGCCAGCATGAGTCGCAAGGGAAATTGCTGGGACAATGCGGTCTCGGAGAGCTTCTTCGCAACACTGAAGACCGAAGAAGCGACCGAGCCGTATGCGACAAAACAGGACGCCCACAGAGCGATCGCGCAATACATCCACGGATTCTACAATCCTGTCCGCCTGCACTCATCACTCGGATACTTGTCGCCCAACGAGTATGCGCGCAGAATGCAACACCCAGATCAAGACCCGTCTATGAGGTCCGCTGCGTAGGGACCACTTCAATGTTGCGCAAATGATCCTGGTCGACGCCAACCTGCTGCTCTACGCGGTCAATAGCGATCTCCCCAACATGTGAAGGCCCGAAAGTGATGGGAAGAGGCATTGCGTGGGGACCAGAGTATCAGTTTGCCTTGGGCTGTGATATTGGCCTTCTTGCGCGTAACGACTAACGCTCGGGTATTCGAACAACCGCTCCCGGTCGAACGGGCAAGCGCCTATATTCCTATATTTAAGAATGGTTGTCGCTTCCGACCGTGCGCGCCGTGGTCCCTGGACATGGCCACTGGGCGATATGGCATATTTTGCTAGTTCAGCGCGGAACGTGCGGGAATTTGACAACCGATGCCCACATAGCCGCACTTGCGCTCGAACATGGCTATACGATCTACTGCCCCGATCACGGCTTTGGACGCTTTGGCGGCGCGCGCCATGTCGATCCCCTACCCTAAAGCCACTCAAAGCTGTTGCGAGACAAACCCTGACCCATGGGCAACATCTCCGGCTCGCTAGTATCGCGACACATGAATTTAATAGGTCATCGCGCAATCGTGGAGGCAGACATGCGTCACTGAGGTCGCTTGGAGCCGACATTGAGAGCTGTAATAGCCATGATTCGGCGCGGGAAACCGGCATCATTGTCCAATATGGCACCAGCATGCGTGGGCTTTCATTCTGTGACGATCATGATCATGGCTTCTCGCGCTTGCGGTGCGGATCGCGCACGCGGCGCTCAAACCGAGAAGTCAATTGCGCGCGTGTCGTGCGGAGTTATTTCCAGCGGCCGGACCTTTTCTGGCAACGGGAATGTTTGCGAGCGATTTCGCCCAACTGCGCGCACGCGAGCAGCCTTCCAGGATCAGGCGACAATGCGGAAGGGAACAGCTATGGGCGCAAGCCTCTTATGTAGGCGCTGCCGGGAACGCATCCGCCAAAGTGATCCGCCGATGCATACAGGGATGCTCACACGAATAGCCGCCACCATGCCCATCCTCCCAAGACGATGGGATCCCCGCGCGCTTCTTTAAACGCGGGGTCTTCTACTCAAATAAGGCATCGGGCGTGAACACGATGCGCGCGAACACCTGATAGGGGCGTTGGTCCGGCACAACCATATGATCCGCGTAGGCCACGCTTAGGGTCCCGGAAAGCCACGACCGCCACCGCCATTGCCCGCCAACTCCCACATCGGTGAGGGTAAGCGTAGCGGGATGAGGTGCGAACACAGAGCCCTGGTCTACAAATGCGAGCGCCGTAAACCATGGGGTCACAACGCGCCGTATCTCGCCTGTCACCGTATATCCCACGTCGCCCGCCACCAAGCCTTGGTTATAGCCGCGCAGATTCTCAGCGCCACCCAACTGATATAAGCTCACCGAAGGCAGGTTTGCCTGCGGGCTCCATTGCCACCCTATACGAACGAGGGTAGACCATGGCCCCATAATCTGCTGAAACCACGATGTCGCGCCCGTGAAGATTTCCAGACGGCGTTCGGGGGTTAGCGGCACACTTGCCAAGTCATAAGCAATCGCGCTCTCGAAATCGACAGACGTGCCCGACGCATAGTAATGAAGATCTTCGCCGAGAGACGCGCCGGGGAGATCGGTCCTCCCAAGAGAGACTCCGCTTATATCGGTCACAGACTCCGTGTCCGTGACCGAGGCCACGCCATCCAGCTGCCAGTGGATGCTGCTCAGGAACGGCTGGGTATAATTGACGGCACTCGTCCACGAATGGCCCGTAATATTGATTCCCTGATAGGGGCCGCGAATGATGGCAATTTGGCTCCGATCAAAACTGACACCGGCACGCCCGCCGCTATCAGTGACCGGTACATCATAAGCCAGGTAGCCGTATGTACTGCCGCCGGAGGCGAGCGCATAACCACTCAGGCTGTCGTTGTACCCAAACAGGCTGCGATCACCCAAATACACCCCGCCCTCATAGCGCCCGGTCGAGGAAACCCCTTCGTTGTCGGCAAAGACTTCTGCGGAATAACGCGGAGGCTCGGCGGTAAGGATATCGATATTCGTCAAACCAAAGCTTGCCCCCGGGCGTAGTGCGGCATTCAGCTGATCGGGGTTGTTGCGGTTATAATTGATGAGTGCGGCGCGTAGAGTTCGCACATCGATGACCGCGCCCGGCCGTAAACCTAGGCTCTGAATGATGGTCCGAGTCTTAGTGTAGCGATTACCGGATACCACCACTTGGCCGAGTCGGCCCTCGATCAGATCAATGCGTACGATACCGTTGCGAACCACCTGTGGGGGCAAAATCGCCCGCCCCGTCAGAATGCCCGCCTTCTCGTAAAGCCCATCAATTCGTCTCACGATGAGACCCAGATCGCGATAGTCCACCGAGTGGCCCATATATGGTCGAATGACTGCATCGAGCTCAGACTTCGTCAAAAAGTGTGATGGCGTAAAGACGACCTTGCGCAACACGAAATGGGGGCCGCCGGGTGCGGGGAGATGCTGCTTGCGCTGCGGATTCACGTGAATCACAGGCACCCAAACCTTGGATTGCGCATGCCGATGGAGGTAGTGACGAGCCATCTCGTTGCTCTGATGCCCTAAGGCACCGGGAGTCACTGTGGGAGGCACGGCCGCTTGACCATAAGCACATGGCGCCACGAGAGCCCACAGAACGGGCACTACCGAAAGGCTTTGGCGCACGCTCATAGCCCCCACCGGTTGCGCCACTCGACGCCACTGCCGACGACCCGCATATGACGCCCGCGCGTCGGCAGCGGCGGGACCATCAGCCGTCCCCAGATATCCTGCCATAGGGTGCCGGAGTTCGCGCCGATAAGGCCCAGGGTTGCCGAGCCTCCGCTATTTAGACCGCTTGAGCCAGTAAAGAAGCCGCTGCTCCCGTTATGAGCGCTGTCATAATCGTCCACCGTGCCGTCGACCTTGAAGCCATAATTGGAAATATAAGCGCTCGTCACAGTACGGCTTCCGAGTTGACTTAGGGTAAAGAGCGTACTCGGCTGGTAGAGCTGGATATCAAAGCGCTGCAAGGCAGGATCCACATTATTCATGTAGATACTGCGTTGCGGTGTCCAGAGCGTGAGGGTGTCGGTAATTTGGCCATCCGCTATCGTGATTGGGTTGGCGTCCGCCATGATCGTCGCATTACGTGCAAATAAGCGGCTAAAGAGAACTGGGCCCAGCGAATTGAGAGTCAAGGAAACGCGACGTGCGACCCCATTGCCAAAACCTGTCACGCCGAGCGACAGAGTATTGCTGTAAGGGTGACGGATGCCGAGCGTAATACGTCCGGCACTAAAATCGCCGCCGTTTTGGAGTGTAAGCGAAGGCAACACCAAGGCCCCGCGGGTCGCCAAGGCCACTTCGGGGGAACCCACCTGCCGTAGGTCAATGACCCCCGCCGGCGCCGTAGCCGTCGCGCTCAAAAGTCCCCCTGTCGTAATTGTGTCGCCATAAATATTGGCGGCCAGGAGGGAGAGTGTGCCGCGCGCCGTCGCCGACCCAAGGGTCATGTCGCCAGTCGTCTGTAGCGCGCCGTTATCAGCGCCGAAGGTCCCCACGTTGATGGCGCCCGTGGCACCCGAGGCAGTGACTGTGGCGTTGCCGCCAGCGCTGAGCGTGGTCGCAGAAAGGGGGCCCGAGGCCGCAAGCGCCAAATCGGCATAAGCTGTGGCCGTTCCTAGTGTCATGGGACCTTGAGCCGTCACATCGAGCAATCCCCGTTGGGCCTGCAGGCTCGGGGCATCGAGCCCCATGAGATCCGAGATGGCAATGGGTCCATTGACGCTGGTCGCCGTGAGCCACGGCAAGTCGACAACGAGCGGGCTGCCGGCAGTGCCAATGCCGGAGCCTGCCGTCAGTTGCGTCTCACTCCCGGCACCTGTCGCGGTGATAGTTGTCACACCAGTGGCATTGCCGACGATATCGCCGCCGGCCGTCAGATCGACCAATAATGTCGCCGTACCGGGCGCCTCGGTCGTGGTGAGGGTTCCTAACGCCATATCGCCGGCAGTGGTCACGTTCACGGCGCCGCCGCTGCGAATGGTCTGGATAGTGGCATTACCGGCAACGGACAGCGATGCCGAACCCCCTGACAACAGAGTACCCGCGGAAAGATCTTCGCCGGTCGCGATATCGAGCGCACCACCCGCACGGATGGAGTTCACGTTGAACGTACCCGTGAGGGCGTTGGGTGCCAAAGGGGCATTAAGGCCTATGTAACCCCCGGCGGTCGCCGTCAGACCGCCGGCCCCCGGGCGTACTGTCAGAAGATCGCCGGGCGTCCCTATGTCGCCGCTCGCATTCAAGGTGACCGAGTAGGCCGCGGCATTTGTGAGACCCAACAGCCCTGCCGCCACAAGACTTCCGTGGGTGGCGTTCAGGATCAACGCATTGAGCGCGGACACCTGGGCCAGGGTCAAATTGCCGGCAAGCTCGGTCACATAGGCGCTATCGCCGGCCGCCGCAGAGAGTTGGCCCTTCACATCCACTTCGATGGGCGATGAGGCCCCACCGATGCTGCCTGTCCCTGCGGTCAAGGCTAAATTACCGCCCACGGTAATCGCGGGTAGGCCCGGCCCTACGGCAGAACTCATGCCCTGCGACACTGCCAAAACAGCGTTGCCGGCCGCCCTTATGCCAGCCAAGGTGAGCGACCCGGCGGATTGGATAAAGACGTTGCCAGAACTGGTCGCGGCCAAGGTGCCAGTGGCATTGACGAACAGCGGGGCCGTCTGTGTGATCGTCAAGAGCAAGGAAGAGCCGGTACCGCTTTGGGTCACTTCACCTGGCAAGGTAGCGAGCGCCAGCGCGGCCGCCTGGGTGGAGCTCAGCGTCCCGTCGATGATTTGGCTCACAGACACCGTCACCGGGGTCGCTGTCGTCCCGATATCACTCCCATGGGCTATCAGCGTGACGTTATGGCCAGACACATTCGGGCTGGCACTCCCGACCAGGGTCCCGGTACCGCCCGCCAAGGCTTGGTTATCGAGCTCGTAGGTCAACTCATCCGCCGTCCAGCCCGCGTTTTTCGTCATATTTGTGAGCTGAGTTGCCAACGTGCTATCGGTGGCCGTCGACGGGTTCGTGTTGCTGGCCCAAAAACTCGCCCAGGAACTCGTGCCCTGGGCCACCGGCGCCAAGACACTCGCCCATTGGCTCCCAAAATGGCTGCTAAAAAAGCCCGTGAGGCTCGCATACTGACTCTGGGCATAGGCCGCAGGCGTCATTCCGGCGGCAGCCGCAATTGGCGTAAAGAGCGTCACGCCTTCTTTCGTCAAAGACAAGGTCGTCCCTTGCACCGTCCCGATGGCCGGGTTAATTAGGCGCTGGTAAGCCGCAAAATTGGCTTGCGCGAGCGACTCAAAAGACGAAATCGAGGTTTGATCGACAGCCTTGGTAAACGCAGCTTGACCACTGGTCGTAGTCGGCTCCTCAAGGGTCTTCAAGGACGTCCAGACCGTCTGCATCTGCGCTTGCGAAAGCGTGTCAGCCGGGGTCTCGGCGCGCGCATCAAAAATGCCGCCACTCGCCGTCACATAGACATTGCCGGCACCAGAAAGGATCTGTCCCACCACGAGGTTGCCATCCGCATTCAGGCCTATGGAACCTGTGGCGCTTGCGTTGACGACACCGCCTATCAGACCACCGGCCCCGTTAGCGGTGCCGACCGCCTCCACTGTCAAGGGGGCAACACTGCTCCCGATGCTGCCCTCGAGGCTTACCAGATTAATATTATTGCCATAAACGTAGGATCCCGCCCCACCGCTGAGAGTCCCTGCGGCTGTGATATCCACATTACCGCTTGCAGCCACGCTGGCGTTAAAATCACTTGCCGTGATGTCCGTGGCGAGGTAGGGGGCACTTAAGACACTGGGTGTTGTAGCCCCGTCCGTGAGTTGCGCCCCCGAGCCCAAATCAAGATGGATAGCTCCGTTCGAGCTCGCGGCGCTCACATAGCCGCCCGCGCCGAGGCTTGCCGTCAGGGCTTGCGCGCTCGAGCCGATATCGCCACCGGCTGCAAGCAGCAAAGAGGCGGTACTTAGGCTTGCGGTACTCGCTTGCGTAATGGTACCGCTACCTCCGGTCGCATCGATCGCCGTCAACCCATCCGGATTGAGGATCTGTCCGTCCAGAATGACACCGGCCGGTGACGTCACCGAGACCAGGGCTTTTTGGCTATTACTGAAATTGATGGCGATCGGGTTACTTGCATAGACCGAGTTGGTCGCAGTCAGCGTGCCCGAGGTAATGATATCGAAATACTGCCACTCGGGCATACTGTAATGACAAGAGCTATCACCACTACATCCATGATAAACAACTGCCTGATCAATACCGGAGGCAGAACCGCTCAGCGTTGAGCTAAAGGGGTTGGTATTGTTTGACCCGGTAATAACACTGCCTGAGCCGGACGACCAATGGGCCGTCTGGGTGGCCTGGCCGCTGGCGTTCGCCCACGACCAATTGCTGACCGTAAAGTTGGAGCTATTGTAGGTACGCGTGACATGGGTGGTCTCGCTCCACTGGTAGCGCAAACCCGCGGCGGGGTTGTAATCCGTGCTGCCGCCCGCTTGGTGAGTCACAAGCTGGGCGTTGGCAAGGGACGTGGCGCCATTGCTATTGTTGTAGATGGACAGCCCACCGCCCTGCTGATAGAGGTACCACCAACGATTCTGCTTTGCGGGCTGAAGGGTGTCGATGATCTTGACCTCGCCGATCGCCCCAATGCCGGTATCGATGTTATTGACGACGACCGGCGCCACGGTCTGGTTGTTCACAACCACCTGGCCGTAGCCGTCGTTAATGCTCACTTGGCCATTGGGATCTGTGCTGATGATGCCGCCGTCCAGCATCACAAAACCGCCGCCCGCAGCGTGTACCGCGTTCAGGGTGATCTGGTTAGTGGCCGCATTATAGGTGGCGGTGATCGGCTGGTCGCCGGCGTTGAGGGTCTGGCTTGGCAGGACGTAGGTCGCGGCGGGACTGAACCCTAGAGCGCGGTACTGATCGTATATGCTCTTCAACAAACTCAGCTCGCCGTTCAAAGTGGCGGGCAGGGACACCGACCAGTTGGTGGGCTGGCCGCTCACGATCCGGCTATTGATATCGATATACTCGGCGACAATGCCGATCGGCCCGCCGCTATTGGTGACGCTCCCGCTAGCACCCGAAAGATTGGCGTTATTATAGGAACTCTGCGTATAGGAGAGGGTGGCCGTCGGTATCAATGGGTAGTCGTAACCGCTTCCGCTACCAGGGCCGCCAGAGTACGTTTGGCTGGCGGGTGAGGCGCTGGAAGACGATGCGCACCCACTGCCGACAGCCGGCATGCAGTCGCCGAAATAGTCGGAGGCCAGACCGCCGACCACATCGGATTCGCCGCTCGTCGTATTGCCGTCCGGTGTATCTTTGGATTGGTCATACGTATCCGTAAACGGTTGACTCGGGGGCGTCTGCCATAAGGTCGCGTACGTAAGACTGTCGGCCGTGAGCGTGCCCGCGCTATTGAACGTGGCGTTCACGATATCCACGACCGCCTGGTCGGGACTTTGGGGCAGGACCACGGTGTTCAAGTAATTATACCAAGCTGCCTCGGGCGAGGTTCCGGAATGATAAGTCTGGCCTGGCAGGTAAGTAACGAAGGCGCCATTGGGAATGTCGATGATTTGCTCTAAAGCCGTAATGGTGCCGAATTCCCCAAAAGAGCCGTCGACGTTACTGATCTTAACATCGCTGGTCACGCCCTCTATGGCGCCCGTCAGGAAAAGAGCCGGCCCCTCGTTATTGTCCCCGGTCCCGACTGCGCCGTTATAGGCCTCGGTCATAGAGATCGACGGCGTCCCGCCCGCGTTGACCTGGTTGATAGAAAGACCCGCGGCCGTCGCCGCTGATGTGCCGGCCGCACCCGTAAAGTAGACGTTGCCGCCGGTGGCAGCGGGGATATAAGCCCCATCGACCAGCAAATAATCCGGGCTGTCATTTACGACCGTGATCTGGGGGGCGCCGTAGGCGGTGAGCGATGCAGCGCCCGAAATGCCGCTGGCATGCACCGTGACATTACCGGCCGCCGCGTACAGTGGCGAAAGCTCGGCGGCCGTGACGGGAGTCGCCGAGACATAGGACTTCAGGAGATTGATAGCGGCCGAGCCGGCGTCCGCGACCTGGGCGCTTGAAAGCGAATTGAAAAAGTTTTGTGGCGAGAACGCCGTATCAAACACGACATTGACCGGCGCGCCGCTCTCGCTCACAGAGCCTGCGGCATTGACGGTCACAGATTGATTATGGAAATAGCCGGCCACAAAAGTGCCCGCGAGATTGACGGCAGACGTAAGCGACATCGAGGGGTTGCTGGAGCCATCGGTAACCGGGATAAACTCAAGCTCATAGCCATGTCCGGTACCATGGGCCGTCGGGGTATTGGTTCCTCGGTACGAGAATAGGTAAATATTGCGGCCGCTGTCGATTACGTCCCCGGTGCCGGTCGTGAGTGTGCTAGCACCCCCTACGGCCGCAGTGGCATCGGCGGTGGGAATCGCAATCAATCCGCGGACGTAGGATTGCGCGACCGCCGAAGGCGCGATATCGGTGGTCCACAAACCATCACCGCTCTCCCCGGCACTTAAGGTCACTGAGCCGTAACCGAGCATGGTCACATCATTACCAAGCGTAACCGACTGTTGGGCTTGGATATCCGATGTGGCGTTGGCGGAGGCCACTCCGGCCACACCCCAAGTGTGGGCGTAAGCCGCATTTTGCACGTTATCGAGAGAATAGGTGCCGAGCCCTATCATGCCGTAACTGAAGAACGAGGCCTTATCGCCGACCGTCACAGCATTCGTTTCGCTCACGGTGGTCGTCGAATTGACCCCGGCGCCTTCGATCGCGCCGCCGCTATTCAAGATGGCCTGATCGATACTCTCTACGGTGTTATCGGCGGTCACGAGGATGCCGCCTGTGTTCAGAAAGGGATCGAGACCCGACACCAGCTGGGCTTGCGCGCCGATCAGGGCGGTTGCGGATTCGGTGATGGTCGTCTGACTGACCGCCGCGGTACCGTTCAGTAGGCCGCCGGCGCCGGCGTCGACGCTGTCCTGACCTTGACTGTCCTCGATTGCGGTATTCGCGGCCGTAATATCGAGAGTCCCCATGGCCTGAAGCGTGGCATTCGGGTCAACCTCGGCCACGGTCGTGTTGCTAAGGGTGTTATTGGCAAACGCACCGCTCGCGCCGGCGGCCGCCGCATTGACGCTGTCGGCGCTCGCGAAATAATGAGTCGTGTGGGTAGCGCTCACCGTGATCGCGCCACCTGTCAAAGCGCTTGTGCTCGGATTGATCGAGCCCTGGGCCCACAGATGACTACTGGCCCCAATATCGGCTATGGTCACCGCCGCCGTCTTGGTGGTCGCAACGGCCGCATCACCAGCCAAGACCCCGCCGCTACCGGCGATTGTGGTCGCGTAGTTGGTATCGTTGCCGTTTGCCTGTATGGCAATCGTGCCAGTGCCTATCTGGCTGACAGACTGGGGGCTTACCGTGGTATTCGTACCAAGGCCCGCGTAGGTCGTGGCGGTCGATTGGGAACTGGCCACCGAGGCCCCGAGCGCCAGCAGGCCCGCGCTGACGCCCGTAGCCTGGGACTCCTGGCTACTGTCGTCGCGGGCCGAAACCGTAATGGTGCCGTTCGGCAATTGGATCCCGTTTACTGCGGTGGTGTTGCTGCCGCTGCCCTGCAGGGTCCCCGTATAGGCATTGACGGTCGCGGCGTCGAGCGCCGTTGCCGTGGCAGCGCCCGCGCCTACCAAGAGCCCGCCGGTCCCGGCCGTGGCATTGGCGGCCGCTCCGGCGCTCGTCGCGGGCGGGGCGATAAGCGCCACGATATTCAAACCCGTGTCGTGAGCCAGATTCGCGCCAGTCGCCACGAAGGCATTCACAACCGGCGTCACCTGCGCCACGGCAATCGACAGACCCAGACCCACGGTGGCCGCGACCGAGACTCCCAAGGCATTGGCGCTCGCCTGCGGGGTATCTGTGGCCTGCACCGTGATACCGTTGAGGGCATCCTGAATGGTGGCCTGCGGCGCGATCTCGGCCGTGACCCGATCGGCGTCCGTAGCCGCCGCCGCCGCACCGGTGCCCGACACGATCCCAGCGGCAGCACCTGTGACGTTCGCACTGGCGGCCCCGTTGGCTTGCGCCGTGACCTGCACGGAATTCGCGTCCGCCGTACCGCCCAAGACGGCGCTCACCGTACTTTGGCGCGTGGCATCCCCCACCACCACACCCACAGCCCCCGCGCCTGCCGCCGCGCCGACGCCGCTACTCGTGACCGACTCGCCGTCCTGGGCGCTCACCGTAAGCCCGCCAGGGCTTTGGATGGCAGCATTCACAGTAGCCGTCACCGCATTGCCGATCGTGCCGACCGCAATCGCTGCCCCCAACCCGAAAACAGGCCCAGCCCCGCCGGCGTATCCGGTCACGCTGACCGCTGGGCCATTCGTGCCATCGTGCGTAAGCGCCAAGACCGAGACGCTACTGGCCGTGACTTGGCTGCCGCTTATGAGGGCAGCTACCGTATCGTTTAAGGTCGTGACCGCGACCCCGGCCCCGACACCCAGGGCACCCACTGAGACGGCGCCGGCGATATTGCTGGTCGTCGTGCTATCGGTGGCGGTCACCGCGACGGAGCCGGCAGAGACACCGCTTGCGGCAATGGACGCTGTCGTGCCGTCCGGGACAGGACCCGTCACAGCGGCACTTGCATCGAAGGTTGTGGATTGACTTACGCTTGTCTGCTCGGATGTCGTGAGGCTACTATCGCCGCCTGCGCTATTGCCGGCCGTGCCCACAGAACTTACGGTGCTAAGCGAGTGGCTCCCGTTCAAAGCGGTCAGGGCCTGGCCGCCGCTGGCGCTTCCAGCCAAGATAAGGCCCACGGCCCCGGCCCCGGAAAAACCTGCAGAAAGACCGGCCGTAGCGGACACGAGCGCAATAGACTTGGTCGATTGCGCCTGCACGAGAACCGCACCGGTGGTCGCGACCTGGGCGTTATTGATAGCGGCCGCCACAGTGCTACCGAGCACCACGACATTGGCCCCGATACCGATACCGGCGCTGTACCCGGCCGCAAGCGCGCCGGCATAACTTTGGATAGACGTATTATCAATGGCCGAGACGGTCGCCGTCTGCGCCGTGAGCTTCGCGTCCTGGACGGTGGCAGTCGTCGTATTTTGTAAAACAAGTACCGCCACTTGTCCTGCGAAGGCCGCGCCGCCTACCGCACCGCTCACAGCCAGCGTCTCTAGATTTTCTAAAGACGAGGCCGAGACATTGGACGCGCCGGTCACGTTGACCGTGGTCGCAAGCCCGCTCTCTCCAAGCCATGCTTGCGTACTGTCTTGACCATCGACGACCAGTACGGTCGCGGCAAGGCCGGCTGCGCCGCCACTGATCGTACCCGTCACGAGACCTTCAGCGGCGCGGCTTTGGGCACTGATGGCAAGACTGCCGCCATCTAGCTGGCCGCCGGCGACGTAGGCGTTGGTGTTGTCCTTGAAAATATTAATAAGACCCGTGCCGGCGGCCCCGACGATGCCAGCCGACAGGCCCGCAGCGAGCCCGAGGCTATCTTGGGAGCTGCGCGCGGTCACGGTCACAGCACCCGCGGCGCTCGTCTGGTCCGACAAGAGATAGGCATTGGTCGTGCCGTTGAAGGTATTGACGCCGACTGCGGCACTGGCTGCGACGTCGGTCGCGCCGGCGGCGGCGCCAAACACGAGATTTGCGCCAAAATCATGGCGGCTCGCCAAGATAGATACCGTTTGACCAGCCGCCGGGGTACCGGTCTGATTGATATTCGCATTTTGGGCGTAAGCGCTCGTCGTGCCCCCCAAAACGTTCGTCACGGCATCGGCGTTAAGCGCCGCCGATCCCGCCGGATCAAACGACATACTGACACTGGTCGCAAGCCCACTGACGGCATTCAAGGACTCGGCATTGACGGCCAGGCCATGGACCTGCAGCGTGCCTTCGGCCAATCCCGGTGTCACGTAATCCTTATACTTCTTCAGGTTCTGTACCGAAGGTGTCTTCGTGAGCGCCCCGTTGGCGACCGTCAAAAGGCCGGTCCCCTGGGCCAGGGCCGTGACGCTCGTGGGCGTCGTCCCGCTATCGCCGATAAAGGCGTTGGTGCTGTCGTTCAGGACGTTGACTGTGACGCCCAGGCCAATGCCGGCCGTCGCTCCGCCTATGGCCAAGGCCCCGGTTGCGGCACTGATAATGTTCGCATCCTCGGCGGTCACGCCAATGTTGTTGAAGGCCGCGACCTGCGCACCCTGGTCGATATCGGCGTTTGTGGCCCCCGTCAGGACATTGGTGGCAAGCGAGCCTGCGGCGCTCACTTCGCCGCTCACCGCCACACCCGCGGCCGTAGTCGAGATCCCGTTCGCAGTCGCGGCGCCCACGGTCAGATCGCGAACCACGAGATCCCCGCCATGGACATAGGCGTGGGTCGTGCCACCGATGCGGTTGACCGCAATGGCGACCCCGACCGCACCCGTGCCGGCACCTGCGGCGCCGGCGGCACCGGAGTCTATGGTTGCGTCGTTTTGGGCACTCACCGCGACACTCGCGTTCGTGTCAGACAGGCTCACCGTGTTTAGGCCGGCACGAACATTTGTGCCGATATTGTTGCCCGTTGCCGCCCCTGACCCCGCGCCCGCACCACCGGCGCTCCCTACCACCCCGAGACTTTGGACCACGCCTGTTGCCTGCGCCGTGACCGCGATCGCCGCAGTCCCCGTAACACCCAAAGTGCCGCCTAGGCTTGCCGTCACCGTGTTGTCGATGCTGTTGGCGCTCACCGCACCCCCGACGCCGACGTCGCTCCCCACGGCCAGTTGGCCCGCCAAGGACTGGATCGTGCTACTGTCGGTCGCGGCTACGGTCAAGCCCGCGGTGCTGCCGCTGATATTGCTGGCGCTGGCAGTCGTACTGTTGGTAATGACGTTGTCCGTGTTCGCCCCACCTACGGCGACGCTGCCTGCACTGATCGCGCCGCCGGCGGCCACCGCCTGGATCGTGCTGCTATTCACAGCCGTAAGCGCCGCGGTCGGAATGGCCAAGGTCGAATCCGTAAGCGCAGCTTCGGTCGTGTCACCTATGGTGTTGACGCTCAACCCGATACCCACGGCAGCGCTACCCGTAGAGACTGCGGCATCGCCCGCAATCGCGAGAATCGAACCGGTCTCGGAGGCCTTGGCAGTCCAGCTTAGGGCATTAAGAGTGCTATGGTTCGCCTCGACTTGGGTGGTGTTGGTAAAGGCGTTCCAGCTCAGAGCCCCACCCAGCGCTACCCCTTGGCTACCGACCCCGGCGGCCGCCAGGGTGTGGATCGCGGCACTATTGTTCGCCTTTTCGTTCGCCGCCCCAGTGACCGTCACAGTGGCCCACTGAACATCGGCAGAGGTCGTATTCCCCATGCTGTTATAGCTCACCGCAGCCCCGGCAGCGACGCCCTTTGAATAGGCGATATTGCCGGCAAGCGACCAGATAGCCCCGCCGTTGCTGGCTTGCTCATCCAAGCTCCCAGCCGACACGGTGGTGAGGTTTTGGGTATCGGCCGAGTTACCGATGGTGGCCACAGCCCCATCGGCGATCTGGTTGACCGTGATCGAACCTACGCCCGCGAAATTACCGGTCGCAACGCCGCCGCCCACGGCCAGCCCTATGATGGTGGCCTGATCGGCGGCCTTCACGTTGACTGCGCCGATTGCGGTGACAGTACTGTCGGCAATCGTCGCGTCATAGTTCGAATGGATCGAGTTATACACGACGGACAGGCCAACGTTATTGCCGCTCACCTGGATATTACCGGCAATCGCCACGATCGCCGAACCCGAGAACGCCGGTAGCGGCGAACCCGAAAAATTGAAACTCATCCCGGTATCGGAGGCGCTGGGGGCGCCGACACCGGATGTGAGGAGCGTTGTCAAGGCACTATTCGTGCCGCCTGATTGCGCGCTGACAGTGACCGTGCCGCCAGAAACCGTAGCTCCGCCGGTAATGCTTGCCTTATCGGTATTTCCGATATCATTGATAGCGAGACTGGCGGCACCGGTACCGCTACCTGTATTAGTCGAAACGGCGCCCACGAGCGCCATAGTCAAAATTTGCGTGGCATCGAGCGCCTGCACGCTCACACTGCTCACAGCCGTCACACTGCCGCCGGTAAGGGCCGCCGTGAGGGTGTTGTCGACCTCATTGTAACTGAATGCCACCCCGACGCCGGCCTTGCCGCCACCGAAAAACGCACCGCCCCCATCCCCTATGGCGGTCTGATCATAGGCCGTGATATCCAAGCTAGGGCTCGCAGACGTGCCCGTAAGGCCACTTAGGGTGCTAGTCGTATCAGTGGCGCTCACCGTGCTTTGTGCAAGCGTCAAAGACACCGATCCCGCGCCCTCACCGCTCGTGCTGCTGCTGTTGGTATTCGCGGCAATACCCAAGGCGACGCTCACCGCCTCCCCGCCGGTGGCCGCGGTAATGGCGGCATTCTGGACGTTGCTGACAGCGCTATTCGTCAGCGCAGCGCTCGTGGTATTTCCCAGTATGTTGATGGCGAAAGCCGCGCTCACCGCGGCACTCCATTGGCTGCTGCCCTGGCCGGAGAGCGTCAAGGCCCCACCGCCGGAGGCCGCCACGGTTGTCGTTTCGTTAAGCGCCTGAATGAGCAAGCCCCCGTTGCCGCTAGCCACTGTCGCCGGTAATTCGATATTGGCGCCATCGACATAGGCCTTGGTGCTCACGTTACTGACGTTTACGGACGCGCTTCCGGCCACTGAGAGGCCGAACTTCGGTCCCGGCGTGCCGCTGCTGGTCCCCGCGGCACTCGAACTCCCACCCTGCCCCGCAGACAGTTCGTTGGTGCCGGCATTGGCACCGGTATTTCCGGCCGCCGCCGTCGTGGCGTTACCCGTAAGCCGGGCCTTGACGGCGGAGATATAGCTCGGAATATTGCTGATGATATCCGTGGGCGAGGATCCACTTCCGCCGCCGCTCCCGTTGGCCGACTGCGTATTACTGCCGCTCGCCTTGGCGCCGCTCACAGATAGAGACAACATCTGGCCGTCGCTCGCTGCCGTGACCGCCACCGATCCCGCCTGGATCAATCCGCCGCCGGCGAGCGTCGACTGGGTCGACGGGTCGTCTGCGGCGTTGTCGCCGATATAGGCCGCCGTGTCGGTCTTGATCGAATTGACGGCGATACCGACACCCACACCGGCGCTGTTGGACAGTTGGACGGAGCCGGCAATATTGAGAAGCTGCAAGGCCTGAACGGCGTTCACTTGCAGCTCTTGCGCCGCGGTGATCTGGGCACCGCTACTCACCGAGGCGTGGGTGGTTTCATCGAGATTGAGAAACGACAAGGCCCCCGAAACCCCAAATCCGGAACCGCTTCCGGCGCTGGGGAGAAGGGCGATGACCGTGTCTTGACTGCCGGCGTTGACCGCGACACCGCCATGAGTCGTATTGATGACCGCGTTACCGATACCGGCGATTGTGCTGTCTTGATACCACACACCCTGAAAGGCACCGCCGGCTGAGGCGTTGCTTCCGCCCTGCGTCCCAAAGAACGTCAACCCGACGTTTCCTCCGACATCGATACTTTGGGCAATACCGGTCGCCTGGACGGCTACGGTATTGCCGAAGCTCCAGCTTGGAGCGGTCCCCGTCAAGGCATAGCCGGTTGCGTTCCACGAGCCTGATGTGCCCGTGGCGTCTATGGTTGCGCCATCACCTATAAAGGCAAGAGAGCTGTTATTGGTTTGCAGCCAATCGACGGCGCCGGCCAGTTGGGCACTTGTCGACTGCGCGGTGGCAGTCGATCCGCTCGTGATGACCTGCTTATTGAGGCCGAGCGTCCCGTTAGCCTTGCCCATGAGATTGCTGATCACTGTCGTGGGGCTGGTCCAGTCCGACGGCCACCAGGTGACCGAGATCGGTAGGCTTGCGGTGGATGCCACCCCGACGTGGGTAGCATCGATCGTGGTGCCGTTACCGATCGTCGCGTGCGCGGTGTTGGTAAAAAAGCCGATGGCGATGCCGGCCGACACCGAATAGGGGGTCGAGGGATTAGTACTGGTGCCTGCCGATTCTGCGGTCTCGGAATTCACTGAGGCCGCCGCATTACTGCGTACGCCCGAGGTCACAGTGTTGGCGACCACAGCCACGGTGCCGCCCGAATCGACGACCGGCGCCGTGGCGCCCGTTTGCGTAGGATCGGCTGCGATGGTGGCGCTCGAATTGATATTGCTCGTAGTAAACGCCATGGCGCCTGCTACCTTGAACGGTACCGAGGTGCCGCCGCTGCTCCCGCTGCCCCCACCTGGGGCGCTGGCCGACGGCGTCTCGCTGCTGACCGTGCCTAACGCCGAACCCGACCGCGATAGCGCAAAATTGCTGATCGCGGTATTGGCCCCACTCGCCGCCTTGAAGGCGTACTTTAAGAGGAAGTTGGAGCCGCTGCTGGCGCTCGCGGCATTGGCATCGTTGGTAGTGATATTTTGCGCTTGTACCAGGACATTTCCGACCGGATTGGCCGCCGTACCCACATTCGCACTGTCGCGCGCCGTGGCGTTGACGTTATAGTCCGCGATCGATAGTCCGATCCCCGCGAGGCCCGCGTTGTTGGCCATCGCCGTGGCGCTGGTCGAGAGGCTATTTTGATTGTCGGCGGCGATTGTGACATCGCCACCACTGATATGGGCGCCGCCGGCGATCACGGCCGTGGTGTTCACGTGTGCCACACCAATCGCAAGCGCTGCCGCCCCTTTGGCACTTTGACTCGTGGTCAATGCAATGGCCGAGGCGCTTAAGGTGTCGTTATTATGGGCGGCGACGGTAAGACTCTTCGTGGCATCTATGGTGGCACCGCCTGCAACCGTGACATCGGCGGTTCCTGTCACATTGCCATAGGTCACGGGAAGAACGATGCCGCTTGCCGAAGTGAGGGCCAAATCCAGCGATTTCGCGGTTTCAGAGGCCTGTGAACTCAAGCTTATGGTGCCGCCTGTGAGGACCGCGCTAGCTCCTACCGTGAGCCCTGCGTTCGCCTGGGCGTCCACATAGTAGAGACTCAGTCCCGGCCCTTGGCCGGACAGTACGGTATTGCCGGCCAAAGTGGCATAACCCGATGCCCCTGAACCCGAATAGGAAGAGGTCGCGCTCGCGGTCGCCGTGGCATTTATGGTGTCGGCACTGACGGTCCCATCGAGGGTCACACTACTTGTCGTCGACACAAGCCCGGAGGGAGCGCTCTGGCTTGTGGTTGCGTCTAGCGCGACAACACCGCTTGCAGTCGTACCCGATGACAAGGCATCCAGCGCGGAACCGGCATCGGCAGTGATGACGGGGGCTGTCAGATTGATTTGGCCCGCGGCCGTACTCGAGGCACTCACGGTAGCCGCGGCAGAGACCACGATACCGTTGGCGGCCGTGACCGCGATGGTCGCACCGGGCGCGGTAATGGAGCCCAAGGTCACAAGCCCGCCCCCGGTCCCGGCGGCCGCACCGCTAAAACCAGTACCGGCGTTGAGCGCGACATTGCCGCCGCCGGTTTCGATTGACGATCCGGAATTGAAAACGATATCGCCGGCACCGCCCGCCCCACCGGCATCAAGGGTCAGGGTGTTCCCCGCCAATAGACCGGACAAATCGACATTGGCGGCGGCCCCCGTAGATGAACCGATGGTGATCTCGTTTGTGGCGCTCAGCGTGATATTGGTATTGCCTAGGGCTTGCAGTGCGCCGACTGTCATCACATTGCTGGTCGATGAACTGGCACTGCCATCAACCAGGAAGAGATTGGTCGGATCGAGGAGGAGATTACCGCGGAGACCATGGGGCGCCCCGGTATTGACGAGTCCGTCGAATATGATGCCATGGGTCGCCGATACCTCGACCTGGCCTCCGTTCCCCGACCGATCCCCACCACGCGCCCTAATGGCGCCGGCATAGTCCGTCCCGTTCTGACTCAAAACGGTAACGGACCCCCCGTTACCGGCAATACCGGCGCTGGCGTCCAGGATCGCGCCATGGGCTATCGTCGTGGTATCCGCGGCGACTGTACCATGCGATCCCACGCCTACTCCGATTATGCCACCACCCGCAGGCCCGGAGGCATCAAGACGAGCAGTCGATGCCAGATCAACATGGGGCGCTGTGACCCTGATCGTTCCCCCTACAGCGCCGCCGGCCTTCAGGGTACCCGCCACGCTGACTTGCGTGGCCCCCGTGATGACGATACGCCCTTGGCTCTCGGTCATGCCGGAGGCCTCGTGAATCCCACTGACGTTCACGACATGACGAAAGATCGTACCAGCAGCATCGGCACCCACAGTTGCGGTGCCGGCGTAATGAACGATACCCGCATGGAGATCGACCGCATCAAGAGCCCGGATCTTACCGTCGACTATGACTACGCCATCCGGCGACTGCGGTGCGCGGCCCGCCAAGAGCGTAGCGGTATCGGCGGCGTTGACAACGCCGGTCGAACTGACCAGTTGGCGCAAGAAGCTCTGGGTCGGGGTCGTTACCGTGAGACTCCCCACATTCATGGCCCCGCTTCGGCCAACGACCAAACCATAGGGATCCGCGAAAAACACATGGCCACCGATATGGCCTTGGCTGATGCTGTTTATGGTGCCATCGACCGTGGTCGCGGCCCCGGTCACGATATTAATGAGATTATGGGTGCCCGTGGGAACAGCAATTCTCAATGTGAAGCGACGCCGCTTCGGAATGGGGTGGCGGTCGATCTACGGGGTTTGCGTGAGTCTCTGCCGGACGTCGGGTACGAGCGGATAGAGCCATATCCGCTTGGGGCTTGCCCCATGGCGTGTGTGTTGGCGGTCTGCGCGGCCGCGGCCGGTGGTAAGACCCACGTCGATCCAGTTGGCAGCGAGATAGCAATGTCCCGTAAAACGGGTCGGATCGACGAGGGTCTCGGCCAGGAGGGGCTTAACGCCGTAGGCGGCCGTCCAATCGATGGTGACGGTGCGTAACGCGAGCGCCAGCACGTGGCTCGCGAGGTTGGGAACCCGCACGTGGGGCAAGATCAGGAAGCGGGAGTTACAGATAATCTGCTGGAGGCACCGGGCCCGGGTGGCATCGTCCCAGCCGATCCACTGATCGCGTCCCTTAAGGCGCCAGGCGGGCGAAGAGAACTGCAGGCAGCCCAGGACCGTGGGGCTTTTGGATGTGGCCTGGATCAGGTAGCGGAGATGGGCACCAAAGGGCACGCGATGGCCGAGGGGATGATGGCGCTCGATCAACGTGCGCCAGAGCGTCCGGTCTGCGGGTGTTTCCACGCGCTGCAGTCGGATCGGCTGCAGGGTGGCAAGCGGCGCGTCGAGCGGGGCTGACTGTGGGTCCGGGCCGGCCGGAACCGTAGTGCGAGCGCCTTGCGGACGCCCGGGCCGCAACGGGGCGAGACCAATCAGCCCCGCCTCCTGCATCCGCTCAAGCAGTGCCCGGCATTCGATCGTCTTCGGGTGTCCGTTGGGGCGGTGCCAGTCGAGGAGTTCGCACACCGTCTGCGCCAACTCATGGCGGCTTAAGCCCCCATAGCGCTTCGCCAAGGCCACGATCAGCGATCGTTGCTGCGCCTCGAGTACCTGACCACAAAAGCGGATGTCCTCCATAATGGTCCTCAACTGCTGTCGGGGGCGTCGATTTCGAGGCCTTTCAACATGAAGTCGAGCAAGGCCTCGAAGCTCTCGAAGCACAGATACCGCGTCAAGGCCCGGATATCATCAAAAAAGGTCTGACGGGTGGGGAGGCTTGCGCGGAGCAAGCGGTATTTGTGACTGGTCATCTCCTGCACGGTATGCAGCAGGAAGGCGAGGAGGTTCAAGGTCGCCAAGAGCGACGAGAGGTGCTTCTTGCCGTGCCCGAAGTTGTGTTCGAAGTGGTAGCCCTTGGTCTTTAAGGTGTTGTTGGCGCCGTTCTCGATGCCCCAGCGCGCCCGGGCGGCGGCCGCGAGGGCGGCGACGTTCCCTGGGTGGATCGTGTGCCGCGTGACCCAGGCGTTGTGGTAAATCGTTTGGCCCCCGGCATCGGTGGTGGTGAGCTCCAGCCAGTGGACACACAGCGCATCCAAGCCGGCGCGCAAGGGCAGCTCCGAAGCGAAGCGGTAGGTGTCGGTCAAGGTCTGCTTACCCTTGCGGCGCGTGATCTCATGGGTGGTCACGCCCCCCGCGCGCGCGAGGCCCTCGACCTCCTCATACAGTGTGGGGTGCGAGCTCGGTTTGCAGACCAGGAGGAAGTGTAACCCCGCCGCCAGGATCTGCTCGCACAGGGGTTGACGGCTGTAGAGGTCGTCGCCGAGCACGGTGACGTGCTGATCCCGGTAGCGGCCGGCGCTGGCCGCAAGCCAGCGGCTGGCGGCGGCGGTTTCACAATCCTGCTTGTCGTGGCCGTCCTGCGGGACAATAAACTCGGGCGCCAGGGGGATCACCCGACTTAAAGTCGGGGCCACGATCACTGGTGTGATCACGGTATGGGAGTAGCTGGTTTGGCCATTGTGATGCTTGGCTACCGTACATTGTGGGCAATGGATGGTGTGGGAGGAGTGATAAGCCGTCCCATCCAGGGCGATGAGTAGCGCGCCCGGACCGTCTTCAGAGGCCTCGAGGGACACCCGAAAGGGATCGATGTGACCGCCGGCGTTCAGGGCCTCAAATATCTGCGTAAAGAGCGGGAACAGGTGAGAAGGCGCCACGGGATCGAGCATCGTGCGCACACAATTGTCCGTCGGGATCTGGCTCATGCCAAAGAGCGTCTGGGCATTGCTTTGGCCACGGGTCTGCTCCATCGTCCTCTGATAGGCCAGAAACGACGGGCTTTGCGTGGTGAACACGGCAAAGGCCGCCAGCGCCGCATCTTCCATGGTATAGACGCAGTTCTTCCCGGTCCGTTTGTCAGGGGCCGCCCGCATGACCTCCTTGAGCGACTCCACCAGGGAGTTCAGGCTCAGGGGATTTCCGGTAACAAGATCCGTCACGCCGCGCTCGCGCCCAATGGCCCAGCGCTGTTATACCGCAGACCGTGCCTTTTGTCCAGCCCCCCGCTCGCATCAGCACACGCACGTTATCGGATGCTGATGGTCGTTGCTACATTTAGAATTGCTGCCGTGGGAAGGTCGAGATTGACAGTGCGTCCGGCGGCGACCTGGAAGCGCGAAAAGGCGTTAAAGGCGTTGTCGCCGCTTACCGTGCCGGTGCGGATATCCGTAACCGTTCCATGTACCGCAAGAGAGGTGGCCGTGCGTCCATCCGGAGTAATCACATTGGCCGCGAGCCCGGCTGCACAGGCGCGCCCGGCCCCTATGGCACTCAGTACGATCGCCAACATCGGCTGTAACCGCCATGAGCGCCGGTGAGCTTTATGCCGATTGCACACGATCGCCTGACGGTTCTTCCGCCGCACGCCTGCAGTCTGCATACCCTCCCCCTTTCCTCTATATCCTATTCTTGGCGCGACGCGACGGTGCGCCCGTATTCGTCTTTAGGTAAGGCTCTCGATCGGCCTTCGTATAACAGTCGTTTTTAGGACCTCCCTTCTTTACTCCCTTCTTTAGCCAGGTTCTGGCCCACGCGCTTTTCGACCGGAGCCGCGATCTCGAGGCGACGCGTAAGGCGCGCCCCCAAAGCCGGGACTTGCGCAAGCGATGCCAAGTGCGCATAGATCCATCCCAACTCCCCGCTCCGAAACCACGACGTCACCTTGTCGTCACCGAGCGCCGCAAATTTCTGTTCGTCAATCACTTGCAGGCCCTGGAGGATAAAAGGGGTGATGCCCGGGGTATTCACGGGTACGGCGATATCTTTGAGAAGTCCGGCCTCGCTCACATGCTGGACAAAGGCCTGGGTGCGGGTCATTTCGGCCTGAAATGCCTGCAGAAAGGCTATCGTTTCTTTTAAGAAGCCGCTATCGCTACCGTCTTCTAAAAAAAGCGGCTCGCCCTCGTCTTCGCCCCAACCGCCAAACGCGCGATCGATCCAAACCATAAAGGCCTCACCCTGAGCGGCCAATACGAACGGATAGCGACGGACGAAGGCCGGCAGATAACTTCCGGCCCACTGATCATCAGGCCCTTCGACGAAGAGATTCTCATCGTTTCGCAAACCCACGAGCGCGGCTAATACGGGCGGCCCGTCGGCAACCTTCGCGAACACGGTCGGGTAATGAACGGCCGCAGCCGGCAACTCGACCGCGGCAAGCGGCACCGAATTGACGTGGCGGGCAAAGCCAAACCCCTGACGGCGCAGACGAAGACGCTTGTGCTCTTCGCGATGCAGCGCCATCACCTGCTCGTAAAACAACAACGTTGCCACGCCCCAACCCCCTTTTTTTTGTGAGCTTTTTTGTCCGCTGGTCCCGTCAATCGCGCCGTTCATCGGATCGCGGGGCAAAAATAAAGGGGTAAGCGGCCCCCCTTGTATTCAAGCGAAGGCACAAAACGCGCAGCGCGTCTATGTCATTCGTCATAATTTGGCGCATTGTGTATGCCTTTCGTCGAAAAAGTCAACGCTTGAGCCCGCTACAGATCGAAAATCCGTCTCGCCCATATCGGTTCTTTTGCTAGGCTGAATCGGCGATAAGGATAAAATGTGAGGAAATTCAAGAAGAGTCCCTAACATGCTAGGTAAGACAGGACTCTGTTCCCGCGCCCCATCGCCCCGGAGTGTGCGATCCGCAGCGCTCCCGGGAACGAAGTTGGGTAAGCGCTCGGAAAAGGCGGGCTTCATGGTCGGCCCCGCGGGTCGCGTGGCCAAGCGTGCGGCGCGGACGCGGCCCCTTGCCGTACACGTGCCGATGAGCGCCCGGGACAGTAAGCACCTGAGCGCTTGTCAAGGGGCCTCCCCATGAACGGCTCCCGCCAAGCCTAGACGGCTATGGCGTGAGTTTCGTGCTCATGGCCGGCGGCACGGGCCGGTCACCCCGCTGCGCGATTACCGGCGGAGCACTGTGGCGCTTCCTGGTAGAAGCAGTCTCGATCTGTGATGCGAAGGTTCCGCGATCCAGGACCGTGTCAACATGCGTAGCCCATGCACAGGCCTTGGTCTTCGTATCGAAGGGGTAAACGGGGGCAGATATCCGCGTCGACGGATCCTGACTTGCCAAACGACCTTGCCGGCGGGACCGGGACGCTCAGTAAATGTGGCCATACCCTGGGCTCACATCCCCGAGTGTCCCAAAATACCGTTACGCGGGCTAGGGGTATTGCTACGTTCTTGTTTTATATGGTGGCTATGGGTGGACTCGAACCACCGACCTCAGCATTATGAGTGCCGCGCTCTAACCAGCTGAGCTACATAGCCGTATTTTTAAGGTTGGGCATTTTGGAGGCAGGCTAAGGTGATGTCAAGAAAAGCGGCCGCCCCCATAGTCCTGGGCCGCTGTCCGCTAACGACTCACGTTGAACCGGAAATGCACGACATCCCCATCCCGCATCGCATAATCGCGGCCCTCCAGTCTCAGTTTCCCGGCCTCGCGCGCCCCGTGCTCGCCACGCAACCGCACATAGTCGTCATAGCTTATCACCTCGGCGCGGATGAAGCCGTGCTCGAAGTCGGTATGGATGACGCCCGCGGCCTGCGGGGCGAGACTCCCCTGGCGGATGGTCCACGCGCGGACCTCCTGGGGCCCGGCGGTAAAGAAGGTCTCGAGGCCCAAGAGCGCAAAGGCGGCCCGTACGAGACGGTCAAGGCCCGGTTCGTCTAGACCGATCTCGGCCAGGAATGCCGGACGCTCCTCATCGGCGAGCGACACGAGTTCGGCCTCGAAGGCCGCACAGATGGCCAGGGCCTGGGCCCCTTCGTCGCGGGCACGGGAGGCTACCCGCTCCCACAGCGGGTTCCCCGTAAAACCGCCTTCCTTCACGTTCCCGACATAGAGCACGGGCTTGGCGGTCAGGAGCGAGAAGCCGCGGATCATCAGACGTTCGTCGTCGGTCAAAGACAGCGTCCGCACCATGCCGCCCTCGTTCAGATGACTGCGGATACGCGTGAGCAGTTCGCGGCGCTTACTGTCCTCCTTGTTGCCGGCACGCGCGCCCTTGCTTTCGCGCGCAAGCGCACGGTCGACGCTCTCGAGATCGGCAAGCGCGAGCTCAGTATGGATCACGTCGATATCGGCCAGGGGGTCGACACGGCCGGCGACGTGGATCACGTTCTCGTCCTCGAAACAGCGCACCACCTCGATGATGGCGTCGGTCTCGCGGATATGCGAGAGGAACTTGTTGCCAAGCCCCTCACCCTGGGCCGCACCCGCCACGAGCCCGGCGATGTCCACGAACTCCATCACCGCGGGTACGATGCGTTCCGGCTTCGCGATCTCGGCTAGGGCCTTGAGCCGGGGATCGGGGATCGCCACCACGCCCACGTTCGGCTCTATGGTGCAAAAGGGGTAGTTTTCCGCAGGAATGGCCGCCGCTGTCAGCGCATTGAACAACGTCGATTTGCCGACATTGGGGAGACCCACGATGCCGCACTTAAGCCCCATGGGCCGTCTCCCCGTTAGTCGTATGCAAAATATTCATCGCCCGCTGCGTCTCTCCCTGCGCGATCAGGGGCAAGACGTCGAGCCCGCACGCGAGACTGGTCTCTATGGCCTCGGATTCCGCTTGGGATGGGCGCCCGAGCACATAAGGGATGAGGTCGCGCCGCGGCGGCGGGCGGCCGATGCCGATGCGCAGCCGCCAGAAATCCGTACCGATACGGGCGATGATATCCGTCAATCCATTATGACCGCCCGCGCCACCGCCCTTTTTCAGGCGCGCAATCCCGGGCGCGAGATCGAGCTCGTCGTGCGCGACTAGCACCTGCGCCGGCGTCAGACGGTAATATCGACACAGGGCGCCGACCGCCGTCCCGCTTGCGTTCATGAAGGTTGAGGGCTTGACAAGCCACAATTCCACCCCGCCCACCCTCGCCCGGCAGGCGGACGCCGACAGCTTGGCCTCATGTCGCCACGAGGCCCCCGCATCCCGCGCCACCCGATCCACGAACCAGAACCCGGCGTTATGCCGGGTGACATCATACTCCGGTCCCGGATTTCCGAGCCCCACCAGGGCTGCCAGGGGCTCCCCCAAACTACTTCCCTTCCGCCTTGGGGGCCTGGGCCTCCGCGGCCGGGGCCGCCGCCTCCACGGCCGGGGCCGCTTCGGCCTCGACCGTCTCACGCACCACGGTGATGGTGACGATCGCCAGGTCGTTGCCGTGCGCGAGATCCGTCAGGGTCACGCCCTCGGGTACCGTAAGGTTGCTCAGATGGATGGATTCGCCGACACGCAGATTGCCGACATCGACCGTCAGGAACTCCGGCAGCTGGCTTGGCAGGCAGGACACATCCACCTCGGTCATGAGGTGCGCGATGAGGCCGCCCTGGAGCTTCACCCCGGGGGCGGTCTCCTGATTGATGAAATGCAGCGGCACCGGCAGATGCAGGCGCTCGGTGGCGCTCACCCGCTGCAGATCCACATGCGCCACGCGCGGCTTGTAGGGGTGCATGTGCAGATCCCGCAAGATCGCCTGGTCGATGACCTCGCCGTTGACCTTGATCGACAGGATCGATGTATAAAATGCCTCATGGCGGGTCTTATGCCACAGCGGATCGTGCTCGAAGGACAACATGACCGGGTCCTTGCCGGCTCCGTAGAGGATCCCCGGCACCTTGCCGGCGCGGCGCAGGCGGCGGCTCGCACCCGTACCCTTTGCGCTGCGCATCTCGGCGTTCAACTCGAATTTTCCACTCATGACTACTTCCTCGATAAGGGGGCCCCGCGACCAAGGCCCACCGACGTCCCGCGGCCGGACTGATTAGTCCATAAAGAGCGAGCTCACGGAGTCTTCGTCCGCGATACGCCTTATGGTCTCCGCGAGCAGCTCAGCTACGCTCAGCTGCCGGATCTTCACGCAGGAACGGGCCTGCGCACCCAACGGTATGGTATCCGTCACCACGAGCTCATCGAGCACCGACCCCTCGATGCGATTTACGGCGCGCCCAGACAAGACCGCGTGGGTACAATAGGCCACGACCCGCACCGCGCCGTTGGCCTTCAGGGCGGTGGCCGCCTCGCACAGGGTGTTGGCGGTGTCCACGAGATCGTCCATCAGAACGCAGGTCCGCCCCTCCACCTCGCCTATGATATGCATGACCTTGGCCTCATTGGGCTTGGGCCTGCGCTTGTCGATGATCGCAAGCCCGGCATCGAGGTGCTTGGCAAGCGCCCGGGCACGTACCACACCCCCGACGTCGGGCGACACGACGAGTAGGTTGTCATAGCTATGGCGCCAGATATCGCCCAGCAGCACCGGACCGGCGTAGATATTGTCGGTCGGGATACTGAAGAAGCCTTGAATCTGATCGGCGTGCAGGTCCATGGTCAGCACACGATCCGCGCCGGCACCGCTCACCATGTCCGCCACCAGTTTCGCGGCGATCGCCACGCGCGCCGTGCGCGGCCTGCGATCCTGGCGGGCATAACCATAGTACGGAATCACCGCTGTGATGCGGCGCGCCGACGACCTCTTGATCGCATCGATCAGGATCAAGAGCTCCATGAGGTTGTCGTTGCTTGGCGCGCACGTGGGCTGAAGGATGAAGACGTCCTTACCACGGACGTTCTCCATGATCTCCACCTGGATCTCGCCATCGCTGAAACGCCCGACATGCGCCTTGCCGATTGGGATACCCAGATGCCGGACCAACGATTCGGCCAACGCCGGATTCGCGTTGCCCGTGAAGACCGCCATATTGTCTGTTGACACGGGTTCCTCGCGGATCTTCTGAAAACTGTTCCGTACCGATAAAAATGGCTGGGGTGCCAGGATTCGAACCTGGGAATGCCGGAATCAAAATCCGGTGCCTTACCGCTTGGCGACACCCCAATGCGTCATCGAGCGTAGCAGTGCATGCACGGGGTGGGTATTGCGCCCGCGCGTCACACACGCACGCCAACGCGACGGACAGGCCGCCACCACGTCTTGCCCGTAATGCGGATCCGGCACCTCTATGAAGAGCGACGCGCCCGACCCGCTCATCCGTACGCGCCCGTAGGCCTCCAGCCAGCGCCACGCCTCGTCGACCGCCTCATAGCGCGCACGCACGACCGCCACGAGGTCATTATCTCCCTGCCCGGCACGGAAGTCGCGTATTGTGATGGGCCGCCGAAAGCCTGTCAAATGAAGCCCGGCAAAGACCGGTCCGGTCAAGACCGCGGCGTCAGGCACAATCACTACATACCACGGCTCCGGCAGATCGACGGCGGTCAGCCGCTCGCCCACCCCCTCCGCCCAGGCCGACGCCCCGCGCACGAACACCGGCACGTCGGCGCCCAGCGAGAGCCCGAGCTCGGCGAGACGATCCAGGGACCAATGCAGGCCCCACAAGGCATTCAGGGCCAGCAGGGTGGTGGCGGCGTCCGAACTCCCCCCGCCCAGCCCGCCACCGATCGGGAGGCGTTTGGTCATATGGATACGCGCCCCGAGACGACTTCCCGAGGCCTCCTGCAGGCGGCGGGCGGCGCGCACCGTGAGATCTCGATCAGCGTCAATGCCGGCCACATCATGAGCGCGGGCGATCACGCCATCGTCATGGACCGTAAACCACAGATCGTCCTGCCAATCGATGAACTGAAAGATGGTCTGAAGCTCGTGATAGCCGTCGGGCCGGCGGCCTACCACATGCAGGAACAGGTTAATCTTGGCCGGTGCCGGCCAAACCGTCGGCCATTCGTGGCTCATGTCACATCCCACCTATTGATCCGGATCGTCACCACGACCGGACCCGGACCCACGGTGACGGCATGCGTCAGTGTCAGAAGGCGCGGCAGCTGACCCCTGGACGTATGGCGGTAGCGGCGATAACGGATCGTCCAACCGTTCTGGCGCAGGGACGCCAAAAGCCCGGCGCGATCGAGGCGGCGACGGACCACGGGTCCGGGCGCCGGAATCCCGCGTATCCAAAACCGCAGACCCGCCACCGGCAAGCGCCAGCCCGTCAACCGCCACAAGAGGCGCGAGGCGCTCGTGCCCTTAAAATGGCCGCGCCCGGTGCGCAGGCGCGCACCCGCGGCGTCGACACGCAAACGAAAAATGAGGCGCCCAAAGGGCCCGTAGCCGGTCATCTGATAGGCTGCCGGCCCCACGACCCAATGCAGCGCCAGCGACCCGCCGTGGTGACCGGCGCGTACCGCGCCCTGGGCGGACACGCGAAAACGCTGGATCGCCATCATGCGCATGCGGTGCGCGCGCCACACCCGCTGGGGATGGCGGACCGCAATCGGGGGCGTGACCGCGCAGCCGGCCAACAGAATAGCAAGGAGACCCGCGACGAATCGCCGCATCAGAACGCCCGATGCTTGGCGAGCTCGGCCTTAACGGCGCTATTGCCTGGCGCCTTCGTGAGCGCCTCACGCCACAGACGCAAGGCGCGCGCGTGGTGTCCGGAGTCCCACAGCGCGGCGCCCAAGTGCGCGGCAATGGTGGGATCGTGCGACAGATCGAAGGCCTTCTGAAGATAACCCACGGCGGTCTTCGGATGCCCTTCGCGATAATAACCCCAGCCGACGCTATCCAGGATATCGGGGTTTCCGGGGGCAAGCGCCAGTGCCCGCCGGACGAGGGCCAGGCCGCGCTGCTCGTGTTGACCATTGTCGATATAGGTATAGCCGAGGGCATTGAGGGCCGTCGCGCTCTGCGGGTGGGCGGCCACCAGCCGCTTCAGATCGTGTTCGGCCTTAACCACCGCACCGAGCTTCTCCTCATCCAGGGCGCGGGCGTAGAGCAGGACGTCGGGGTGAGGGGCGTGATCCATGGCAGCGTTCACGACCGCAAGCCCCTTGGCATATTGCCCCAAGACCATCAAGACCTCATTGCGCGCCAGCGCCAGCGCCACAGCCTGGGCCGGGGTGTGCGCGGTTATGCGCGCCAGGCGCTGCCAGGCGAGATGCGGGGCCGACTGCGCAAGCAGCATGAGGCCATCGCGCATCATGGCCGCAAAGCGGTAGGGTGTACCGACGCGTGCGTAGTAATAGTGCGCGCGTGCATAGCGCTTCTCGGTCTCGGCGATCTCACCCAGATACAGATTGGCGTGCGCATCGTTCGGGGCCAGGGCGAGGCTGCGCTTGAGATAGGATCTCGCGAGCCTAAACTCGTGGGAGCGTAGGGCAATCAGGCCTGCCGCATACAGGACCCGCGGGTCGTTGGGGGCGGCGGCCGCGATCATCTGAAACTGCGCCAATGCCCGATGCCAATATTGGAGTGAGACGAGGCGCCGGGCATAATCGAGGCGCAGCCGTGTCGCCGACGGGTTGCGTTGCAAAAACCGCGCGGAGAACGCCAAGGCCCGGCGGGGCGTGATGGTCCACAGGATGCGCGCCTTCAAGACCGCGGCGCCTTCCCAATGGGGCTTTAAGGTCAGCGCCGCATTCACGGCGCGCAGCGCCGCCGTCCGGTCATGGCTGTGACGCGCAAGCTCGGCCAGGGCGTATTCGCCGATCGGGTCTTTCGGATAGAGCCGGGTCAAGGCACGCATGACAGTCACGGTCAGCGCGGCGCGTTTGTGGCGCAGGAGCAGGGTCGCTATGTGCTCGAAGGTAAAGGCACGGCCCTCCGGCCCCTCATGGACGGCGGCCTGGGTCAGGGCCTGCGCAAACTCCCGTTCGGCGGCCGCGATCCGGGTCAGACCGAGATCGGCATCCGCCAGGGCCGCGCGCGCACTCACGCTCTGCGGGGCCTGCGCGAGCCACAACTCCGTCAACTGCCGGGCCTGGGCATAGCGGCGGGCGTAGAGCGAGAGCAGCGCCGAATGCCGGATCAAACCGGGGTCACGCGTCTCTTGCGCGGCCTGCCCGAAGGCCTTCGCGGCCTGCCCCAAGTGCCCCTGTTGACCGACGATGTCGCCGAGCAGGACATGATACAGGAGTCGACCCGGGGGATGTACGCTCGCAGCCGACGCCGGACGGGGCCGCGAAGCGGACACGGAACGCGGGGGGGTCGTCGCGCAGCCCGCCAAAACACCGAGCGCCAAGATCGGGAGCGCCGCCCGCCACAGACCCTGCCTCATAACGCTCCATTCACTGATAGGATAGGGACCCGTCGCAGCCGTGAGCGTCTATGCTCTCCGAAAGCCCGCGGGAGACCTTGTGCCATGAACTTGATTCTACTCCCCCTGATCGCCATCCCGGTCCTGGCCTTGGCCTACCGCTTCCTGGGCCGGCTCGCGCTCGCGCTTGGGGAAGGCCCGGGCCATTATAGTACAGAGCCGACCGCCGCGGCAGACCCGGGGATCGTCGCCGGACTCCATGACCTAGGCCTCCTCGGAACCCCATTGCTGCTGGCGGGCGCGGCCTTTGGTCTGCGCTTTGGCTGGGGCCCGGCGCTGCTCGCGATCCTCCTGTCCGGCACCACCGTGGGGGCCGCCTGCGCGCTCGCCCAGAGCCGGCTGCAGGCGCCACCGGCGTGGCGGACCGCCAACAGTATCGCGCGCCTGCTCATAAGTGCCATTCTCGCGCTCGTGTGGGCGGGCCTTGCCGCGCATGGCAGCCGCGCGCTTTTGACCTTTGTCGTCTTGTATCTCGCCGCCGACCGCCTGATCCCATTACTGCTCGCCCGGCGCGCCGACCTCGCCGGCGGCCTGCTGCTGGTCGCGGCCATCGGTGTGCTGTTTTCGGCGATCGGCCTCTCCGCGCCGCTTGCGCTCCACGGCACGGTGCGTATCGTCATCGGACCCTATCAGCGCCTGACCCCGGTTGCACCGGTATTCTTTTACGGCCTGCTATTGGTCATGCTGATCCAGAAAAAGCGCGCGCGCCGCCTGGCATTGCGCCCCGCCTATGGGGCGGTCGGGGCCTTGCTACTCGCGGCGGTGACGGTCTGTCTGTTCGTGGCCGCCCTTGTGAGTCACCCGCCGCTTGTCATTCCGCGACTGCGTCAGGGACACCTGGCCATGGCGCTCCCGCTTCTGGCCTGCGCGCTCCCCTTTGCCGCGGCCCTGGCGCCATTCGGGGACAACCCCGTGAGCCGCCGGCCGTTGTCGGCGATCTACCTCACCCTGCTTGTGGAAGCCGCCTGTGCAGTGGCCTTCCTCGTGGCCACCGTAAGCGACCTCCCGGATAGCGGGGCATGGACACACTTCTTCGATCACGGCCCTGATGTCGTGGCGCTTCTCGGCGCTGGCGTCGCGGGGAGCCGCCGACTCCTGGCCGCCATCGGCCTCGGCCCATGGGTGAGCGAGACTTTAAGGGCGAGCCTGCTTTTGCTGACCGCCGCTGCCCTCGAAAGCCAGCAGGAGGCCCTCGGCCGGGAGCGCTGGCCGCTTGGCCGCGTCCAGCCCCTGATGGCCACCGCCCTGCTCGGTGCGGGGTTGTGGACGATCCAAGGCCTCGGTGCCGACAGCGAGTTGTTCCTCGCATCCCTGCTCGCTGCCGGGGCGGCATTTGCCTTGATCCTGGCGGGCCGCGCCTTTCCGGGGTTTATGGTATCCTTGGGGTATATCTTGTTGGCGTTGGCCGACATTGCGGTGATCGTCATCGGATGGACAGGCGCGGCCTCGCATCCGATACGGGCGGTCCTGGCCGTCGCCGTTATAACATTCGAGGTCGTCGCCGCGGCCCGGATTTGGGGATCTCCGTCTCGGTCCAAAGACCATGCACCTCGTAACACTGGGCATCAACCATAAAACCGCACCGGTCGCACTCCGCGAGCAGGCGGCCTTTGATCCGCAGACCCTGCCCGATGCCCTGCGCGCCGTGACCGAGGCTGGGGCCGGCGAGGCCACGATCCTGTCGACCTGCAACCGCACGGAACTCTACTGCGGTCTAGACAGCGCCTCCGAGGAATCGCTGATCGACTGGTTTTGTCACTACCACAGACTCACCCCGCGCACGGTCCGTCCGTATCTCTATGTTCATGATGGGCGTCTGGCGGTCGCGCACGCCTTTCGCGTGGCCTCCGGCCTCGACTCCCTGGTCCTCGGCGAACCGCAGATATTGGGCCAGATGAAGACCGCGTTCGCCGCGGCCTACAAGGCCGGAACCACCGGCAAGCTCTTGAACCGCCTGTTCCAGCACACCTTCTCGGTCGCAAAGCAGGTGCGCACGGACACCGCCATCGGCGCCAATGCGGTATCGGTGGCGTACGCGGCGGTGAGTCTCGCGCGGCGCATCTTCGACAATCTGTCTCATCAGACGGTGCTGTTGATCGGCGCCGGCGAAATGATAGAACTGGCCGCCCGTCACCTGAAGGAACAAGGGATCCGGCGCATGATCGTGGCCAATCGGACCGTCGAGCGCGCGAGCAGCCTCGGGGGCATCTACGGGGCCGAGGCGGTGTCGCTTCTCGAGCTCTCGGACTATCTGGCGAGCGCCGATATCGTGATCTCGTGCACCGCGAGTGTCCTGCCGCTGCTCGGCAAAGGCGCGGTGGAAAGCGCGCTGAAGGCACGCAAGCACCGCCCGATGTTCCTCGTCGATCTCGCCGTGCCGCGCGACATAGAGCCGGAGGTCGGCGAACTGTCCGACGTCTATCTGTACACCATAGACGACCTGAAAGGCGTCATAGAGGAGAACATGGAATCCCGCCAGGCGGCCGCTCGTCAGGCGGAGACGATCATCGAGGGCGAGGTGATCGAGTTCATGCGCTGGGTACGCTCACTGGATTCGGTGCCCACGGTACGCGCGCTGCGGGCGGCCACCGAGGCCTTGCGGGACGCCGAGCTCGAACGCGCCCGGCGGGCGCTAGAGCGCGGCGAGCCCGCCGAGCAGGTGCTGCTGCGCTTCGCCCATGCCCTCACCAACAAATTCATGCACGCCCCGAGCACGACCTTGCGGGATGCCAAGACCGGCAGCGATCTCGACCTGGTCGGCGCAACCCGCGCCCTGTTCCGACTCGACGACAAGGCATCCTGATGCAGTCCTCGCTGACTACCAAACTCGAGCGTCTGGCATCGCGGCTCGAGGAGACCACAGCCGAGCTCTCGGACCCGCTCGTGACCCAGGACCAGGAACGCTTCCGGCGGCTGTCGCGCGAACACGCCGAACTCACCCCCGTGGTAGAGCGCTTCACCGTCTGGCGCCGGACCGAGGAGCAGATGGCGGCCGCCCAATCCCTGCTGCAAGATACCGATCCCGAGGTGCGCGCCATGGCGAGCGAGGAGATCGCGGCACTCGCCCGCTTGCGCGAGTCCTGCGAGGCGGACCTCAAGCGCCTCATGTTGCCGCGCGATCCCAATGACGAACGCAACATCTTCCTTGAGGTGCGCGCCGGCACCGGCGGCGACGAGGCCGCGCTGTTCGCGGGCGACCTGTATCGCATGTACGCGGGTTATGCGGCGCGCCAGGGCTGGCACATGGAGATCGTCCATGCCAGCGACGGCGAACATGGCGGCTACAAGGAGATCATCGCGCGATTGGCCGGCCCCTCAGTCTATTCGCGACTCAAGTTCGAATCGGGGGGACACAGGGTCCAGCGCGTGCCGGTCACCGAGGCGCAGGGGCGCATTCACACCTCGGCGTGTACGGTCGCGGTGATGGCCGAGGTGGAGGAGCGCGAGATCACGATCAACCCGGCGGACCTCAAGATCGACACCTTTCGCGCCTCGGGGGCCGGTGGCCAGCATGTCAACAAGACCGATTCGGCGATTCGCATCACGCATCTCCCCACAGGGCTTGTCGTCGAATGCCAGGACGAGCGATCGCAACACAAGAACCGCTCGCGGGCGCTGTCGATCCTGGCCTCGCGACTACGTGAACAGGAGTTGCGCGCCAAACAGGAGCAGGAGGCGGCCACGCGCCGCCGGCTTGTGGGCAGCGGCGACCGCTCCGAGCGCATACGCACCTATAACTTTCCCCAAGGGCGGGTGACCGATCATCGCATCAATCTCACCCTCTACCGCCTGGAGCGCGTCCTCGAAGGCGACCTGGACGAGCTGATCGACGCCTTGATCGCCGAGGACCAGACCGAACAGCTCGCCGCGCTCGCCCTCGAATGACGACCGTGCGCGCCTTCCTGGCAGAGGTCGCGCGCCCGACCCCCGGATGCCCCGCCGGACAGTCGCCATGTTGCCCCGTGCAGGAGGTGTGGGCGCTCGGCTGCCATGTCCTGCGGCGCCCGCTCGCGCGGCTGCTGGCGGCCAGTGCCGCCGAGAGATTGGACCCCGAGGACGAGGCGCGCTGGCGTGCGCTCATCGCGCGCCGCGCGCTCGGTGAGCCACTTGCCTACCTCGTCGGCCACGCGGAATTCTGGTCGCTTGCCCTTAGCGTCACACCAGACGTGCTGGTGCCGCGACCCGAGACCGAGATCCTGGTGGAGCGGGCACTGGATACGCCGGCCGTTGAAGGGGCCACGTATCTCGATGTCGGAACCGGGTCGGGGGCAGTGGCGCTCGCCCTCAAAAAGGAGCGGCCGCGGGCACTGGTCGCGGCCTGCGATCAAAGTCCGGCGGCGCTGGCCATAGCGCGCGCCAACGCCACGGCCTTGGGGCTCGACGTGGCCTTCTGGAACGGCTCCTGGAGCGACGCGATCGCCGCTTGCTCTTGCGATCTCGTGGTGAGCAACCCCCCTTACATCGAGAGCGCCGATCCCTGTCTCAACGGTGACGGATTGCGATACGAACCGCGCGACGCCCTCGACGGCGGGGACGACGGCCTGCGCGCCATCGCCGCATTGATCCCCGCGGCGGTACGCGTCCTGCGCCCCGGCGGTCGTCTGCTCATCGAGCACGGCGCCCGGCAGGACCGTCCGGTCCGATCACTCTTTGAACACGCAGGCCTCACGGACATCGTCACCCACCCCGACTATGCGGGTCACGCGCGCGTGACCGGGGGGATTTGGCGTGGATGACGCCGCGCTCCTGCGCCATAGCGCCCACATCTTCCTGCCGGAAATGGGTGTCGAGGGGGTCTTGCGCCTTGCCCGCGCGCGCGTGCTGATCGTGGGCCTGGGCGGTCTCGGCTCGGTGGTGGCCTTGTATCTGGCGCGCGGCGGGGTCGGCGAACTCGTACTGGCCGATCCCGACACCGTGACCCTCTCCAACCTCCCGCGCCAGATCCTGTACGCCGACCGTCATGTCGGTCAACTCAAGACCGATGCCGCGCACGAGACCCTCGCGGGCCTGGGGGCGAGCGGCCTGCGCCTCGTCCCGGAGCGCCTGCAGGGCGCACGCCTGGCAGACGAGGTGGCGCGCGTCGACCTGGTGTGCGATGCCTCCGACAATTTCGCCACGCGCTTTGCGATTAATGAGGCCTGCGCGCAGGCCGCCATCCCCTTGGTGTCGGCGGCGGTGATCCGCATGACAGGCCAATTGCTCGTGGTACATCCGGGGGATAGCGCGGCTGGCTGCTATCGCTGCCTGTATCCCGAGGGCGGAGAGGACGCCGAGAGCTGTTCCGAGCGCGGGGTCCTGGGGCCGGTGGCCGGGGCGCTCGCCACCTTGCAGGCCGCCGAGGCCATGAAGGTACTGGCCGGTATCCCCACACCCCTGTCGCGCGATCTGTGGATGTTCGATGACGCAACCCTGGAGAGCCGTCGCGTCCGGCGTCGCCGGGACCCTGACTGCCCGGTGTGCAAGACCCGGCCCTGAGTGGCGCCCTTCCAAGGCTCGGGCCACCCCCGCCTCGCGAACGGCCCACCATGGGTGGATGGTCCCACGCGCACCCGCCATGGCGTGCCCCACACCCTCCGACCTAGTAACGATGACCGTCACCGCACGCACGCCCCACAATAGCGCGCTCGTACAGGAGGCAAGCGCATGGATCAGCAAGGCCGGTCGCCGCCGCAGCCCGAGGACACCATGCCCAGCCATCAAGGCGTCATGCCAGCGCACTCCGAGGGCGGGTACCGGGCGCGCGGCCAATGGGCCGGACGTACCGCCATGATCGCGCGCGGCGACTCTGGGATCGGGCACACGGCGGAGGCAGTCGCGGCCATCGGCATCGTCGTCAACCATGTCGGCGAACAACACCCCGTGGAGGATGTCTCACAGATCACCGCCGCGCAACGCGAGCGGACATTCGGGACCACTCTCTTCGGCTACTTCTGTCTGACACACGCGGCGCCGCTTTCCCTGAAACCCGGGAGCGCGATCACCGATGCGACCTCGGTGGCCGCCTACAAGGGCAAACCGCCCGTCATCGATGACGCGGCCAACGAGGGCGCCGTCGCAACTGCGAGCGCTAAGGACGTTACCCATGTCAGGAGGTGCCCCATAAAGCACCCCGGACAACCGGTCGCGGGGGCGCCCTGCATGCCTTCCTCGCCTCTTACGGCGTGCCCTATAGGACCGGACAGGTCCCGCATCCCAATAGGGACATGGTCATCAACGGTTAGGAGGATTTATGACGAAAGGAAAGGTTACGACCGATCATGGTACGATCCAGCACTGGATCGAGCAGCGCGGCGGCAAACCGGCGCGCGTGAAGTCCGCAAGCGACTCCTCGGGGGGCGGCCTGTTGCGCGTGGATTTTCCCGACCGCCGCGGGGAAGACCGACTCGAGGCGATCTCCTGGGAGAGCTTCTTCGAGACCTTCGACGAACGTGAGCTCGCCTTTCTTTATCAGGACGAGACCGCCGACGGCCACGAGAGCCGGTTCTCGAAATTCATAGAACGCGAGCCTGCGCACCCATCGTCCGGCGACGGCGCGGATCACGGTCACGAACCATCCGGGCCTGCCGCCAAGACCCACCACGGCAAAGGCGCGGCCGACCACAAGAAGCCTGGCCGGCCACATGCCAAGAGCTAAGACACGGGCTCGTGGGCGAACAGGGCGGCGCTAAGAACCGCCCACTGGGTGTCCCACTCGGCCAGCGGTGATATGCGAAATCGCGTGCGTACGGCCTGCGCCACGCGCCCGTCGGCGGTGGCCAGCAAGAGCTGGGCGCAGACCGAGGGCGCGGGCAGACCCGAGGGAAGGTTAGCGTCCCGCAACAGGGCGCGCAGGTGGGTCTCCAGACGGTCATAGAGTTGCGCCAACCGATCGCGTAGGCGCTCGTGCTCTCCGGCCAGCACCGCCCCCTGGAGCAGGTTCGCAAGCCCGTGATTCTTGTCGGCAAAGGCCAACCACAGATGCAAGACCTGGCCGACCTTGATGGAGCTCGCCACCGGTTCTGCACCGATGCGGTTGATGCGCGTAAAGAGGCTTTCTTCGATGAATTCGAACAACGCCTCAAACATCCGCGCCTTGCTCGGGAAATGCCGATAGAGCGCGGCCTCGGACACGCCCACCGCCGACGCCAGCTGGGCGGTGGTGATGGGCGCCCCCGAGGTCTCCTCGAGAAGGCGCGCCAAGGTCTCCAGGATCTCCTGGCGGCGCTCGCCGCGACGGGGTCGGGCCATGGCTCAGATCACGCGCGTCGCGTGCGTGATCTGACCGGCCGCATCCCACTGTACGCGAAACCGCCCCCAGCAGGGTATCCGCCCCGCCACGCACCCGGCGCCCTCGACCAGGATCTCCTCGAACGCAACCCCGCAGAGCGCACTGCCTTCGTCCTGCTCCAGGATCTCGACTGTGAGGCTGTCATTGTCCGGCCAGCCGTTCTGCGAGCACAGCATGGCGATCGCGGGTGTCGCGGCAAAATACCGGTCGATTGCCATCTTATCCATCATCCCCCCCTCTTATAGTGAGTCCCATCAGGCGTGGATCAAAGTGCCGACGCCATCGTCCGTCAGAACCTCGAGCAATACCGCATGGGCGACGCGCCCGTCAACGATATGCGCCGATCCGACCCCGGCGGCCACCGCGTCCAACGCGCAACGCACCTTGGGGAGCATCCCGCCGTGGATTACTCCCTCGGCCACCAGACGTTCGACATGCGCGGCATCGACACGCGCCATGAGCTGCCCATCCGCCCCTAGAACACCCGCGGTATTGGTCAGCAACAACAGCTTTTCGGCGCTCAGGGTCGCCGCTAGAGAGCCGGCGACGAGGTCGGCGTTGATATTATAGGTCGCCCCGTCATCACCGATGCCGATCGGGGCTATCACCGGAATGAAATCGCCCCCATCGAGCAGGCTCACGAGCTCCGCGTTTATGCCCGTGACCTCGCCGACATGCCCGATGTCGATGATCTCGCTTGGCAGGCCCTCGCCCGGGACCGCGTGCAGGGCCAGTTTGCGGGCCTTTATCATGGCCCCATCCTTGCCAGACAGCCCCACCGCCTTGCCGCCGTGGCGGTTGATCAGGTGCACGATCTCCTTGTTGACGAGCCCCCCAAGGACCATCTCGACAACGTCCATCGTCTCCTGATCGGTGACCCGCATCCCTTGCACAAACTGGCTTTCCTTGCCGATACGCGAAAGCAGCCGGCCGATCTGGGGGCCGCCGCCATGGACCACGACCGGATTCATACCGACGAGCTTCATCAACACGATGTCGCGCGCGAACCCATCCTTCAGGGCCGGATCCACCATGGCGTTGCCCCCGTATTTGATCACGAAGGTCTTGCCTTGGAACTTTCGGATATAGGGAAGCGCCTCGATGAGGAGGCCGACGGATGACGAGGACGGCACAGGGTTCTCCCGCGTAAGTGCGGCACAAGGTACCTGATTTCCCGCGTCATGTCAGCCGCGCACGACAACCCCTGGTATTGCCCGGTACTCAGGACCACAAACGACAAGGGCCCCCGATGGGGGCCCTCAAGGTGCGTCGCGCGACCTTAGGCGATCGTGATCTTCTTCGGCTTCATCTCCTCGGCCTTCGGCAGCGTAAGCTCCAGTACACCGTCCTTATAGCTCGCCGACACCTTCTTGTCGTCGATATGCGACCCAAGACGCACACTGCGCGACAGCTTGCCATAGCAGCGCTCCTCGCGGATCAGGCGATCGCCCGCCTTCTCCTCATGCTGGCGCTTGACCTCGCCGGAGACCGTCAATACGCCCTCGGCGAGGGTAATGTCGATATCCTCGCGACTGACGCCTGGCATGTCCATGCGGATCACATACTCGTTGTCGCGCTCGGTCACGTCCATGGCCGGTACCGCGCCCGCCGCTACGCCATTCTCCGTCCTGCGCCGCAGGGGCCGGAAAAAGCCCTCCAGCAGGTTGTCCAGTTCATCGTTTACAAGAGTCCATCCCGAATTCGTCGGGCTCGGCATCAAAGCTGCCATGATGATCACCTCCTGATGATAACGCTTACCGGGGAAAGCCTCCCCGTGACGGCTAGTAATTTGGGGGCTGCGCCCTGGTTTTCAAGGGTATTCCCGCGCAACCCGACGCGCGTGCCAGCCCGTCCGGACGACACAAACCGGCCTGCCATACTGTTCGGCATCCCCTCGCCGCCCCCTGCCCCGCCCGGCCGTCGTGTCGAGCGGCGAGCGGCTTATTAGAAAGCCCGGCGCCCCGATCTGACCCGCCACCCCAGGGTCTTGCAAAGCCCACCGCCTCGCCGGTCGTGGCCCAGGACAGGCGAGGCGGCGGTGCGCAGGCGGCCACGGGGTCGTCCCGCGGTCACGGCGCACCCAAGGGGTGCTGCCCCTGCCCCAAGTGGCGGCCCCGGCGGCGACACACGCGCAAGCGGGGCGTCCCGGCACGCCTACGAATGGCCGCGCAACCCCAAAAAGGTCATCATTTCGCCTCCTGAGCGCCCCTGTCCGGGGGGCTTGCGCTTTTGATTTTTTTACGGACTCATTGTCTCGCTTAATGCCAGTGTTTCGTTATATATTTAAATCCTGTGAGAAATGCCGTCGCACTCTCGAGAGCGAGTCCGTAAATTTCCTTTGTCTTTCATTGAGATAAATCAAGTCATAACGGAACTTTTTATGTTTATATAGACTACGGTTTTTTTGTCTCCAACTATCTATAGAAAGCCTTTATCCATCCCGATAGTCTTTTTCTCCCGCCATGCCCCTTGTCTGCGCCGTTCCCGTTCTTGCGGCTCACGCGGGCGCGTCCTATAGTCCTAGGCCTCGATGCAGCGCCGTCTCCAGATTCTCCGGCTTTGCGTCAGTCGCCGTTTATGTATTCCATATTCCCGGGAGGCTGGTTGCACAGGTATCGAGGTAGCGAGCACTGGGAATCGCACCGTTCCACCTACGGAGGTCCGTTATGCTCGTAAAAGACGTCATGACCACAAAAATGAAGACCGTACGGCCGGATAGCGCGCTGCGCGACGTGGCGACCGTGCTCGGGTTCTATCACATAAGCGGCCTGCCGGTGGTGACCGAAGACGGGACCCTCGTCGGCGTGATATCCGAAAAAGACGTGCTGCGCGCCCTGTACCCGAAGATAGATGACGCCATCCAGCTGTCGGCATCCGTGCAGTTTGGGGATCTCGACAGCGAGTTTCGTGACGTCATGGATGCGCGGGTCTCGGAGTTCATGACCGCCCATGTGTTTACCGTGGGGCCCGAGGATCCGATCCTGCGCGCGGTGGCGGTCATGATCGCCCATAAGATCCGGCGCATTCCCGTGGCCGTGGACCACAAGCTTGTCGGGATCCTCAGCATCGGCGATGTCCACAAGGCGGTCTTGAAGGAGACCTTCGATCACAAGCTTGGTCAGGGCAGCAAGAAACCGCAGCTAAAACCGCGGGTATAGGGGGCAGGCAGTGGCGATGATCGGGGGACAGCAACGGACACGAGGAGGGTTATGATGGGCGAGGCAGCGAGTGAGCGTAAGAAGGAGCATGTAGTAAACCCCAAGGGCCTGACCAGCGAAGAGGTGACACGGTTATTGGCCGAGTACGGGCCGAATGTCATCGCCGAGGACAAACCCAATCCGTTCCGGCTGTTTTTCAAAAAGCTATGGGGGCCAGTGCCGTGGATGCTCGAGGCCACGTTGGTCCTAGAGATCATCATGGGCAACAACATCGAAGGCCTCATCATCGGCTTTCTGCTGATATTCAACGCCATCCTCGGTTTCATGCATCAGCAAAAGGCCCAGAACGCCCTCAATATGCTAAGGACGCGCCTGCAGATCATGGCGCGCGTGCTGCGCGACGGCGCGTGGAAGCAGGTCGCCTCCTCAGAGCTTGTGCCCGGCGACTACGTGCATCTGCGCGTCGGCGACTTCGCGCCGGCGGATCTTGTGATCGCCGAGGGGCAGGTGCTGGTCGATCAATCGGCGCTCACCGGGGAGTCGGTGCCGGTGGAGCGCGAGCCGGGGGAGGTCGTATATTCGGGGTCGGTGCTGCGTCGCGGGGAGGCGAGCGGCAGCGTGACGGCGACCGGCAGCAAGAGCTTCTTTGGCAAGACCGCGGAGCTGATGCGCGGCGCCGGCAGCCGCAGCCATGCCGAGGAGTTGGTCATGTCCATCGTCCGTTATCTGCTGCTGATGGACGGCGCGTTGGTGATCGCGATCCTCATCTACGCGGCTATCACCGGTCTCTCGTTCATGAAGGTGATGCCGTTTGCGCTCATCTTGCTCGTCGCCTCGGTGCCGGTCGCACTCACCGCGACCTTCACGCTCACAAGCGCCGTGGCCTCACTCGATCTGTCCAGCAAGGGTGTGCTGCTCACGCGGCTTGCGGCCATCGAGGAATCGGCGGCCATGAACGAGCTTTGCAGCGACAAGACCGGGACCCTGACCCTGAACGAGCTCACGCTCTCGGGCATGCAGACGGCCGACGGCGTGGACGACGCCGACCTTCTGCTCATGGGCGCGCTCGCGAGCGACGAACGCACCCAGGACCCCCTGGACAAGGCGATCCTGGCGCGGCTCGCGGAGACCGGTGTGCGTGCCCCCGAAAAGACCGGCTTCATACCCTTCGACCCGGCCACCAAGCGCTCCGAGGCGACCTTCACGCGCGACGGCGAGACATGGCGCGCGGTCAAGGGTGCGCCGCATGTCGTGGCCAAGCTCGCCGGCGCCGACGGTGAGTTCTGGGAGACCGCGATCGCCGATCTCGCCGCGAGCGGGGCCCGCGTCCTTGGGGTCGCGGCTGGCCGTGACGGGGCCCTTACGTTCAAGGGGCTGATCGCGCTCGCCGACCCGCCACGCCCCGAGGCCCGCGGGATCATAGCCGATCTCCGTCAGTTGGGCGTGAGGGTGCGTATGGTGACCGGCGACAGCATGGCCACCGCGCGGGTCGTGGCCGCGGAGCTCGGCATGGAGGGGGTTGTGATCGGCGGCCGCGACGAGATCGCCAAGGGCGCCATCTGTGACATCTACGCCGGCGTCTATCCGGAGGACAAGTTCCGCCTGGTGCAGACCTTCCAGAATATCGGACACACAGTCGGGATGACCGGCGACGGGGTAAACGACGCGCCGGCCTTGAAACAGGCGGAGGTCGGGATCGCGGTGTCGAGCGCCACCGACGTCGCCAAGGCGGCGGCCAGCATGGTGCTGACCGAATCTGGCCTGAAGGGGGTGGTGGAGGCGGTCAAGACCGGGCGGCGGGTCTATCAGCGGCTTTTAACCTACACACTGAACAAGATCGTGAAGACCATACAGGTGGCGGTGTTCCTGAGCCTTGGGCTAATCATATTTCGGCACTTCGTGGTAACGCCGCTGCTCGTGCTGTTGCTGCTGTTCGCTAATGACTTCGTGACCATGTCGATTGCCAACGACAACGTGCGCGTGTCGCGCGAACCGGACATCTGGAACGTGCGCGTGCTCATCAAAACCTCGCTCATCATCGCCGTCGCATGGCTCGTCTACATCTTCGCGGTGTTTGGCGTGGGCAAAGACGTGCTGGGACTGCCGATTGCCGAACTGCGCACCCTAAGCTTCCTGGGTCTCGTGTATTCGGGCCTGTCCAACGTGCTTCTGGTGCGCGAGCGCTCCTATATGTGGTCCTCGCGCCCGGGCACCTATCTGCTGCTCGCGATCGTGGGCGACGTCATCCTGGTCTCGCTGCTCGCGCACTTCGGGCTGTTTGGCATGATGGCGCCCGTGACATGGTCGGCGATCGGCCTGCTGCTCGCGTTCACGATCCTCTTTGTGACGCTGCTCGACCTCATAAAGGTGCCGTTATTGCGCTCCCCGACATCGCGCACCGCCGAGGCCAGCGCCACCTAAGACCGCACCTTAACCTTGAAGGCCCTCCTTGCGAGGGCCTTTTTTATGGGCACAGGCCGGGCCGCATGCCGGGACGGGTCCCGCAGGGTCGGAGACGCCGGCGCTAGAGGATATAGCGCGCCAGATCCTCGTTGCCGGCAAGCGCCGAGAGGTGGTCGTCTACATAGGCGGCATCGATCGCGACTGTGGTGCCGCTCTTGTCAGGGGCTTCATAGGAGACGGTCTCGAGGAGCCTTTCCATGAGCGTATGTAGGCGGCGCGCGCCGATGTTCTCGGTGCGTTCGTTTACCTGAAAAGCGAGTTCCGCAATGCGGCGCACGCCGTCGCGCTGGAAGTCGAGGGTAAGGCCCTCGGTCGCGAGCAACGCGGTGTACTGCTCGGTGAGCGAGGCGTGGGTGTCCTTCAGGATGCGCTCGAAGTCATCAGCGGTCAGAGCGTCGAGCTCCACGCGGATCGGGAGGCGGCCCTGCAGTTCCGGGATGAGGTCTGAGGGGCGTGCCACATGAAACGCCCCCGAGGCAATGAACAGGATGTGGTCGGTACGCACCATCCCGTACTTGGTGGACACCGTCGACCCCTCGATGAGCGGCAGCAGATCCCTCTGCACCCCTTCCCGCGACACCTGCGCCCCCTGATTCTCCGCACGCCCCACGATCTTGTCGATCTCGTCGATGAAAACGATGCCATGCTGCTCGACGAGATCGACGGCGCGCGCCTTCATGTCATCCTCGTTCACGAGTCGGGCCGCCTCCTCCTCGGTCAGAAGCTTTATGGCCTCGCGGACCTTGAGACGCCTAAGCTTGGTCTGTTTATTGCCGAGGGTCTGGAACATCCCCTGCAGCTGGCTCGTCATCTCCTCCATGCCCGGGGGCGCGAATATCTCGACCCCCGGGGGCCCGGCGCGCACTTCGACCTCGATCTCGGTATCGTCGAGCTCGCCCATGCGCAGGCGTTGCCGGAAGCGCTGGCGCGCCGCCCCGCTGTCGTGCTCGGCGTGCGTGCGCGTAAGCGAGTAGGGGTTGTCGCGGGCCGGCGGGATCAGGGCGTCCAGCACCCGTTCCTCGGCGGCATCCTCAGCCTTAGCATGCACTCGCTCCATCTCCTGCGAACGCATCATCTTGACGGCGATCTCCACGAGGTCGCGCACGATGGAATCGACGTCGCGCCCGACATAGCCGACTTCCGTGAATTTGGTGGCCTCCACCTTCAAGAACGGGGCGCGCGCCAGCCGCGCGAGCCGGCGCGCGATCTCGGTCTTGCCGCAGCCGGTCGGGCCGATCATGAGGATGTTCTTCGGGGTAATCTCCATGCGCAGCTCGGCATCCTGCACCTGCGCGCGCCGCCAGCGATTACGCAACGCGATCGCCACGGCCCTCTTGGCCGCCCCTTGACCGACGATATGACGGTCGAGCTCTTGCACGATTTCCCGCGGCGTCATCTCCGACATCAGGCGTATCCCAGCTCTTCAATAGTGAGGTTGTGATTCGTATACAGGCAGATATCCCCGGCGATGTGCAAGGCGCGCTCGACAACGTCGCGCGCCGCGAGGTCGGTGTGGGCAAGCAGGGCGCGCGCGGCGGCCTGGGCGTAAGGACCGCCCGATCCGATGGCGATGAGCCCGTCCTCGGGCTCTATCACATCGCCGTTACCTGTCAGGATGAGCGAGGCATTCTTGTCGGCCACCGCCAGCAGGGCCTCGAGACGGCGCAGCAGGCGGTCGGTGCGCCAATCCTTGGCAAGCTCGACGGCCGCCCGGGTGAGATGCCCCTGGTGCTTCTCGAGCTTGGCCTCGAAGCGCTCGAACAATGTAAACGCATCGGCGGTGCCGCCCGCAAAGCCTGCCAGGATCGTCTCCTTATACAGCCGACGCACCTTGCGCGCATTGGCCTTCATGATGGTATGGCCCATCGTGACCTGGCCATCCCCACCGATCGCAACGTGTCCGTTGCGGCGTACCGACAAAATGGTCGTGCCGTGAAACTGCTCCAACATGCCCTCCCGCGACGATGCCTACACCCCATGTGGAGGCGGATGCCGCCAAAGGCAAGGGGTCGTCAGCGACCGAGAAAGCGATTGTCGGTCGCACGCCGGCCCTCGTTCTGGCGGCGGCCCCCCTGATCGGGCTCCCAACGCACCATGGTGCGCCGATCGCCACGCGTCCGCCGGACCCGCCACCGGCGGTCCGGACCACAATAGGTCGCGGTGCGTACGCGACCGGGAATCCCGTCACTCTTGACCATCATACCCTCCCCCCGGGCGGCCATTATTATGGGCGCACGCTAGCACACCGCTGAAACCGCTTCAACGCGTCCGCTTGCGCGCCCGCGGGTGGGCGGCATCATAGACGCGCGCCAGCTGCTGGTAATCCAGATGGGTGTAGATCTGCGTGGTACTCAGGTGCGCATGCCCCAGCAGCTCCTGGACGGCGCGCAGGTCCTGGCTCGACTGCAGGACATGGCTCGCAAACGAGTGACGCAACATGTGGGGATGAAGCGGCACATCCAGTCCGCGGCGACGTCCGAGGCGCGCCAGGCGCTTTTGTACCGCGCGCGCGCCGAGCGGCCGACCGCTTGCCCCGGGGAACACCGCGCCCAGGGGGTCGCTGCCCGGTCGCAGCGGCAGCCAGGCCTTAAGCGCGGCGTGCGCGGCGCGCCCCATGGGTACGAGCCGTTCGCGCCGGCCCTTGCCGGTGACGCGCACCAAGCCCTGCGCGAAATCGAGATCGGTAAGACGCAGGCCAAGGAGTTCGGACAGGCGCAGCCCGGCCCCGTAGAGGAGCTCGGCGATGGCCAGGTCGCGGACCTCGAGATCGTCCGCCGGGGGTGCGGCAAACAGGCCCTGAAGCGTGTCCACGTTCAGATCGTGAGGTAGGGAGCGTGGGGCGCGCGGCGCCTTGACCCCGCGAAAGGGGTTGGCGCGCAGGCCGAGTTCCCGATAGAGGGTGCGCGCCGCCGACAGGGCGCGTGCCACGGTCCGACCGCCCTGTCCGGCCCGGCACAGGCTCGCGACATAACGTCGCGCCAGCTCAACGGTCATGTCCGATGGCGCAGCGCACTGCTGGCCATCGGCAAAACGCGCAAGCCCCTCGAGATCGCGACGGTAGGCCGACAGGGTATGGGCGGAATAGCGCCGCTCATAGGCCAACCGATCCAGGCATGCGCTCACGGCCTCGGCCCACGCGCCCGCCATCAGGATCGATCCAGTTGGCGGGCCACGGCGCGCATCACGAGATCCCCGAGACGCCCGAGATAGAGGGTTCCGGCCCCGGGAGGGAAGCGATCGCGGTCGTGGCTCCCAAGCAGGATCACGCCCGAACGCACAGGATCGCGCAGGGCCACGAGCGCCACCGAGGCGACGCGCGCCTCGTCGGGTCCGAGCAGGCCACGGGCCTCGGCGAGAACCGCCTTGGGCCCGCACAGCGGCCGTCCTCGCGACAGCGCCAGCGCGCGCCTGAGTCGGGCATCGTCGGGGGGCACGAACTCCGCACGGCCGGCCAATGGGCCGCCATTGACGCCAATCAAGATGGTGACCGTATCGAGCCGCAACTGGTTGCGCCCGAGGTCGTAGACGCTGCCGAACACATCGTCCAGGGATGCCGCGTCGATCAATGCCACGGCCAGGCGGTGCAGCCTCTCGCCGAGCGCCTCGTTTTCCCGGGCAGCGGCCAGAAAGTCCCGGCGCTCGCGGTCCTTGGCGGCCAAGCGTTCGCGCAACACGGCCGCCTGACGCTCCAGGAGTGAGACTGCGGCCCCGCGTCCGGCGTGCGGAACCCGCAGGATCTCCAGCAGGTCTTGGTGCCGCTCGAAATAATCCGGATGATCACGTAGGTAGCGCGCCACACCCTCTTCCCAGGAGAGCTCTTCACTCGACTGTTTCACGGCCCCACCCCTGCTCGCTCAACCGCCCCTCATACACCCGCTGCGCCGGACCTCGCATCCATACCGGACCGGCCCCATCATAGCGCACATACAGCCGCCCGCCGCGCAGGTGCACCTGGACCTCATCGTCCAGCAGACCCCGCTCGCGTCCGGCCACGACCGCGGCACAGGCCCCGGAACCACACGCAAGCGTCTCGCCCGCACCGCGTTCATGGACGCGCAGGCGGATCGTGCGCCGGTCGATGATCTGCATGAAGCCGACATTGACCCCCTCCGGGAAGCGCGCGTGGCGCTCTATCAAAGGACCCTCGACGTCTACCGCCGCGCGCTCGACATCGGCCACGATCTGGACTGCGTGCGGGTTGCCGAGCGACAACACACTCACGTCCACTGAGCGCCCACCGATATCCAGGGCATACTGCCGCTGCTCGTGCTCGGCGACAAAGGGCACGGCAGTCGGGTCCCAGCGCACATGCCCCATGTTGACGACCACGTCCCCGTCATCCTGCAGGGTGAGCGTGATGACCCCGCCCATGGTACGTACCGTGAGGGTCTCCTTGGCGCTCAGGCCCTCATCGCGCACGTAGCGCGCGAAGCATCGCGCCCCGTTCCCGCATTGCTGTACCTCGCGGCCGTCGGCATTGAAGATGCGATATCCGAAATCGATGCCGGGTTCGGTGCTCGGCAAGACCACGAGGACCTGATCACAGCCGACGCCGAAATGGCGATCGGCAAGCCGCCGTATGCGTTCGGGCGTAAGATCGGGTGTCCCGGCCATGGCATCCAGGACCACGAAATCATTGCCCAGGCCATGCATCTTGACGAAGCGCTGGCCGCCGCCGGTCATGACCGTGACCCCGCGCGCACCACGCATTCCCCGCGCATCAGGTCCTCATAGGTCTCGCGCCGGCGCACCACGTGAAAACGGGCCCCATCCACGAGCACCTCGGCGGGCCGCGGGCGGGCGTTGTATTGACTGCTCATGGCAAAACCATAGGCCCCGGCCTCGCCGATCACCAGGATATCGCCGGACTCTATGACCAGGGGGCGGCCGCGGCCGAAGACATCGGCGCTCTCGCATACCGGGCCCACGACATCGTATTCGCGCGCAGGTCCCACGCGGCGGCGCGCGGCGGTCACGCTTTGCCAGGCGCCATAGAGCGCCGGGCGGATCAGGTCATTCATGCCGGCATCGACGATCGCAAAACGCTTGGCGTCGGTCTCCTTGATATATTCGACACGCGTGGCGAGCACGCCCGCCGCGGCCACCAAGGCCCGCCCGGGCTCGAGGATCAGTTCCAGATCCTGAAGCCCATGGGCGGCCAGGCGCTCGCGGACAAGTGCCACGTAGGCGGCGATCGTAGGCGGCCGCTCGTCGCGGTAGCGCACACCGAGCCCCCCGCCGACATCGACATGGGTCAGGGCCACGCCCGCGCGGCGCAGGCCCGCCACCTCCGGAAGCACGCGGTCCAGGGCATCCCCGAAAGGCCGCAGATCGGTCAATTGCGAACCGATATGGCAATCGATACCGACAAACGACAGGTGGGGATAACGCGACCCCTCGCGGTAGCAGGCCACGGCCTCGGCCAACGGTATGCCAAACTTGTTTTCCTTCAGGCCGGTGGCGATATAGTGGTGGGTGCCGGCATCGACGTCGGGATTCACGCGCAAGGACACCGGCGCGCGCACCCCGAGTGTGCCGGCGATCGTATCGAGACGCGCAAGCTCGGCCACGGACTCGACATTGAAACAGCGGATTCCGAGCTCGAGGGCCCGGCGCATCTCGCCCTCGGTCTTGCCAACCCCGGAAAACACGACCCGCGCCGGATCCCCGCCGGCCGCCAGCACCCGTTCGAGCTCGCCCCGGGAGACGATATCGAAGCCCGCGCCGAGATCGGCCAAGGTCGCGAGCAGCGCGAGATTGCCGTTCGCCTTCACGGCATAGCACACCAGGCTGCGCTGGACGTCCAAGGCCTCGCGAAACGCGCGATAGGCGTCGGTCAGGGCCCGGCGGCTATAGACATAACACGGGGAGCCGATCATAGACACGATGTCGGCGAGTGCCACATCCTCCATGAACAGGCGCTCGTCACGATAGGTCAAGACGCTCACGACCGCGGCCCCTTGTGGGGCGCAGCATGGGGCGAGACGGGCTTGGGAGGGGGCATGTACAGGGGGCCCTGCTTGCCGCACGCGGTCAATGCCAGGAGGCCGACCAGGACCAATCGCCTGGCCATCACGAGAGGTGTAACACCACTTGCCGCATCGTCCATTCGCGCGTCATATCCGAAAGAGTGAGAACACTGGAACAGGCAAAGGCGCCGGGTTCCCCGGTACCCGCCATCCACTTGCGCACGAGCGCGATGGCCGGCGTGCACAGGATCGACAGACCGTCGTCCCCGGCCACGAGTCCGGCGCTGCGTACGAGCGGCTGGCCGCCCCGCTCACCGCGCAACACCACGCGCAGGCCGAACGCCGCCCTCCCGAAACGCCGCAGGCCGTGCTGCATGACATGCAGCCCCTTGGCAAACCGGGCAAGATCGGCGATCACGCCCAGACGGTTCAATGAACCGAGCCAAGCATGGGCGCGATTCAACACCGCAAGCTCGAGCCCCGTCCGGTAGGTCACCCCGGCGCCATAGCGCCGGCCCAGGATCTCGATCTCCGGGGCATCGGTCACATACAGACGATGGCGCCCGAAGGGCTCGGGAAGGGCCACGGTCCGGCCCCGCGTATAGCCCGGCACCTCATGCCACGCGCCGCGCTCATAAATACGCGCCGGGCGGCCTTGCGCGGCGAGCAGCGCGCGCACGCTCGCGAGCCCCCGCGGGTTACGATTGCCCGACAGCGCGGCGATCTCGATGTCGGTGATGGTATCGAACCCGGGGGCGATGGCCGCCGCCAGCACCGAGGAGAAGGCCAACGCCGAACCCGCCCCCGACACCAGCGACACCCCGCCCTCGACGGCGCGTGCCGTCAGGCCTTGCAGGCCCAGTATATAAGAGGTTTCGTCGGCCATGTCGACATAATGCACACCGCGCCGCGCACAACGCTCGGCGACCCCATAATCGTGGGGGCGGAATGGCCCGCAGGTGTTCACCACGGCAAACACGCCGTCGAGCGCGGCATTCAGCGAGGCCTGCCTTTGGATATCGACCGCCACGAACGGGATACCGAGCGCCGCCGATACCGCCTGGCCACGGCTCGTATCGCGCCCGCCGATGAGGCACTCGGCCTGCGGGTCTTGCATCAGGATCTCGGCGATGCGCCGCCCACAGGTGCCGTAGCCGCCGAGAATCAGGACTTTCTTGGTCATGGCGCCAAGAATAGAGGCTAAGGCAGGCCTGCTCAAGGGCATGGCCGCCGTCACGGCAGGGATACACCGGGGACGATTTCCCGGGACATGCGCGAGCACGGCCTGTTCGTTTCCCCCAAGGCCCGCTACCATGCCCCTTGTGCGTGCCCCGCCGACCGACGGGCGGCGCGCAGCGAGGATGAACGGCACACGATAGACGACGAGGGGACCATCATGGCAAGCGACAGCGACTACGAAAGACAGGCGCAGGCGATGCTCGAACGCATTGAACAGGCCATAGAGACCCACGCCCCGGAGATCGAGTTCGAGACCGAAGACGAGATCCTGACGCTCGAGTTTCCAGACGACTCACGCATTATCGTCAACAAACAGCGCCCCTTGAAACAGATCTGGGTCGCAGCCCGCGCCGGCGGCTTCCATTATGACTACGACGCCACCACCGGGCATTGGGTACGCGCCGGCGGCCACGAGCTCCTCGCCGATCTCGAGACCTTCGCAAGCGGCCAACTGCAAAAACCCGTGCGCCTGCGCTAGACCTATTCCCAGACGTCCTCGCGGTGGTGGGCAAAGATCCCGGCGGCGGCACATTTCGGACAGGCGACACCCATGACATCATCGGCGAGCAACGTGATGGCGTCGTGATAACAGAGGCTGCACCGCGGGACGCCACCCGCACCGACCCAGGTACTGCCGATCGAATGGCAGTTATCGCACCGAAACAACCGCAAGCAAGGCTGCGGCCGGCGCCCGCACCCGACGCCGAGGTCACGCTCCTCGTAGTGGCAGGCGCGGCATAGGAAATCCACCTTGTGCCCCATGGCTAGCCCGGAAAGATCAAGGCCGCGACCTCGCGGTAATGCTTGACATAATGCATGACAAGGCCGCTACGGACATTGTCGGGCAACTCCTCGAAGTCGTTGCGATTGGCCTCGGGGATGATGATCTCGGGGATCTTGACGCGGCGCGCGGCGATAATCTTCTCGCGGATCCCGCCGACCGGAAGGACATAACCGGTGAGCGTGATCTCGCCGGTCATGGCCAGCGGCCGGCTGATGCGCTTGCCGCGCGCAAGCGACAGGAGCGCGCTCGCGATCGTCACCCCGGCGCTCGGCCCGTCCTTAGGAATCGCGCCCGCCGGCACGTGCAGATGCAAAGACGCCTTGTCGAAGAAATCCTCAGGGGCGCCGTATTGCTTGCAATGTGAGGAGATATAGCTGTAGGCGATCTCCGCCGACTCGCGCATCACCTCACCCAATTGGCCCGTGATCTTGATCCCGCGCGTGGCGCGGTGCACACGCGTGACCTCGATATCGAGGATGGCGCCGCCCATGGGGGTCCAGGCAAGGCCGGTCACGACCCCGACACCACGCAGGGGCTTGATGGGCTGAAAGACCGGTCGATCGAGATACTTCTCCAGATTGCGCGTACCCACCTTGATGGGCGGCTCCTTGCCGTTGATCATGGCCACCACGGCCTTGCGCGCGATCGAGCCGAGCTTCTTTTCGAGGTTGCGGACGCCGGCCTCGCGCGCATAACCCTCGATGATCTCGCGTATGGCCTGATCCTCGATACGCAACTGCCCGCGCTTCAATCCCACCTTCTCCATCTGCTTGGGCAGGAGATGATGCTTGGCGATCGCCATCTTCTCGCTCGTGATGTAACCGGCAAGCCGTATGACCTCCATGCGATCCAGCAATGGCCGGGGTATGGTATCGAGCTGGTTGGCCGTACAGATAAATAGCACTTTGGACAGATCGAAACGTAAGTCGAGATAATGATCCAGAAAATCGACGTTCTGCTCGGGGTCCAGAACCTCGAGCAGCGCCGAGGCCGGATTCCCCTGAAAAGAGGAGCCGATCTTGTCGATCTCGTCTAACATGATGATCGGATTGGCCACCCCGACCTCACGGATCGCCTGAATGAACTTGCCGGGCATCGCCCCTATGTAGGTGCGGCGATGGCCCTTGATCTCGGCCTCATCGCGCATGCCGCCTACGGAAAACCGATAGAAGGTACGACCCAGAGAGGCCGCTATGGAGCGACCTATGGATGTCTTACCCACCCCCGGGGGGCCTACGAGCAGGAGTATCGAGCCCGCCACCTCACCCTTCATGACGCCGACCGCCAGGAATTCGATGATGCGGTCCTTGACGTCATCGAGGCCGTCATGGTCACGGTCCAGGATCGTCCGCGCCTGCTTCAGATCGATCTTGTCGGTGGAATAGCGGCCCCAGGGTAGAACCGTCAACCACTCGAGATAATTGCGCGTGACCGCATATTCAGGAGACCCCATCTCGAGCACCGCCATCTTTTGCAGCTCTTCCTCGACGCGCTTTTGCGCGGCCTCCGGCAGGGTGAGCGTGGTGAGCCGCTCGCGAAAGACCTCGATCTCGGCGGTACGGTCGTCCTTGGCGATGCCCAGTTCCTTCTGGATGGCCTTCAGCTGTTCGCGCAGGAAGAACTGGCGCTGCTGTTCGTTGATCTTCTCCTCGACCCGCTCGCTGATGCGCGCCTGGGTCTTGGCGAGCTCGAGCTCCTTTTTCAGGAGAAAGAGCACCTTCTCGAGACGCGGCTCGAGGTCGACGGTGCGCAGGACATCCTGCAATTCCATCTTACTCGCGGTGGTGAGACTGGCCGCGAAGTCCGCAAGGCGCGAGGGTTGATCCGGACCAAAGCGCGTCAGAAAGAACTTGAGTTCCTCGCCATACAGGGGGTTTAGTGGCAAAAGCTCCTTTATGGTATTGATGACCGCCACCGAATAGGCCTTGGCATCGCCGCTCTCCGGGGCCTCGGGCTCGGGAAAGTACCGCGCGCGCACTGCGAACGGCCGCTCACGGGACAGCCACTGGTCAATGCGAAACCGCTGCAGGCCCTCCACGAAGACCTGCAGTTTCTCCTCGTTCTGAACCACCTTATGGATGCGGCACACAGTCCCCATCTCATAAAAATCGCCGCTCGCGACATCGACCGCCTCGTCCTTGCGGATCAAGACCAGGCCCACAACCTTGTGCGCGGTCTCGGTTGCCGCCACGATCGTGGAACTCCACGGCTCGCGATCGAGGACCAGCGGGATGGCCTGGGCCGGGAAAAACGGCCGGTTCGTAATGGGCACGATCGGCAGGGAGGTCGGCAGGACGTCGCCGGCACGCGCCAATGTCCCGCCGGATGCGGGCATCGATTCGGGTTCGCTCTTGGTCATCAATCTGTCATTCGCTTTTTTTAAGGAGCTCGGCTTTGTAATGGGGCCGCCCGGACTCGGTTCAAGGGTTTGCGTATTGTGCCAGATCGCGCCCGCACCGGAACGCGGCCATAGTCGCACGGCCGATGAGGATCTCAGTCTCTGGTCAAGGTCACATGGGCGGCTTATGATAAACATCAAGGCAAGAGCCGTCCGGACATGGAGGCCGCGCAATGAAAGCCTTGTGGACGCTAGCAGGCATACTTCTTCTGACCGGGTGCGCCGCACCCATCCCGCGCGCCCTACGGGCACCGCATATCACATCGGTGACCGTGGCCGCGGCGCGCGCCCACATCGCACCCCTCGGGGCACGCGTACGTTGGGGCGGGGTCATCAGCAAGGTCATAAATGATCCCCACGCCACCTGGATACAGGTCATCAGCCGATCGTTACGGCACGACGGCCGTCCACGCCGGGCGCGGTTCAGCGGAGGGCGCTTCCTGGCCCGGGTGCCGGGCTTTCTCGACCCCGATATCTACGCGGTCGGTCGCAAGATCACCGTGGTGGGGGTCTTCTCCGGCTACGAGAAGGACCCGATCGGGAGCTATCTGTATGACTTCCCCGTGGTGCGTACGCTCGCGGTCCACCTCTGGCGACCACGGCCCCATTACTACTCGCGTTTTTACTACGCCAACCCCTGGCCGTGGGGGTGGGGCATAGGCGTGGGGCCAGACTTCGACTGGGGGTGGCCGGGGGACGATGACGGGCCAGGCTTCGGACCATGAGTCCCGTCGCCGGAGGGCGCAAGCCATGAACCGGCTTGCGATCAGGACAGGGATACAGCGGGCCCTGGCGGCGTGCCTCGTCGCGGGTCTTGCCGGCTGCGCCCTGCGCCCGCGCCCCGAGGCCACGCATGTCGACCGGCGCATGGACCTGCAGGCGGTCCTCGCGCATCCGCGGCGCACGCGCGGGGCGCGCGTGCGCTGGGGGGGCATGATCGTGCGCGACTACGTGGGTCCTGTCCACAGCACGCTTACGATACTCGCCTATCCCCTGAATGGACGTGGCCGGCCCCGTCTCAGCCGGATGCCCGAGGGGCGTTTTCAGGCGGTGGCGCCCGGCTATCTCGACCCCATACTGTTTGCGCGCGGGCAACTGGTCACGGTCGTGGGGACCGTGATTGGCACCAAGCCCGGACTGATCGGTCAGGCCCACTACATCTATCCGCGCGTGCAGATCCTCGCCACCCACGTCTGGCGCCTCTACCGGCCCAGGCGACGGCGCTGGCGCTTTGGCTTTGGCATCGGAATCGGCCTGTAATCCGGCCGAGCGTTCGGATGGCCGCCAAATTTGATCCCTCTCCGGCGGTGCCCGCCCCGCCGGAGAGGTCTTGCGTGCCGCGGACCCCGGGAATCGGCTTAGAGAGTCCGGGGCGCAGGGACCTTCGCAGCGAGGACCTCCACCAGGCTCGCGCACTCGTTGGCGCGACGACGCGCGGTATCGACGTCGGAGGCCATGGCCAAGGCCACGCCCATACGCCGGCGCATGAAGCTTTCGGGCTTGCCAAAGAGGCGCAGCTTGGTCCCGGGCACGCGTAACGCCGCATCCAGGCGCCCGTAACGCACACCCGCCGCATCGCGATTCCCATAGATTACGGCGCTCGCCCCGGGACGCAGCAGTTCCGTCGACACCGGAAGCCCCAGAATCGCGCGCACATGCAGTTCGAACTCGCTCTGGTACTGGCTCGCCAGTGTCACGAGGCCCGTATCATGCGGGCGGGGACTCACCTCCGAGAACCAGACCTGGTCTTCGTTCACGAAGAACTCACAGCCGAATATCCCGCGTCCGCCGAGGGCCGCGGTAACCTTCTCTGCCATCTCACGAGCGCGATACAAGGCCTTCTCGCTCATCGGCTGCGGCTGCCAGCTCTCCACATAATCCCCGCGCTCCTGGCGGTGTCCGATTGGCTCACAGAAGTGCGTCTCGATCACCCCGCCGGGACCGCTTGCGCGCACGGTGAGCAAGGTGATCTCGTACTGGAACTCGACGAACGACTCGACGATGACGCGCGCCATCGCCACGCGGCTCTTCTTCTGGGCCTCGTGCCATGCGGTCTCGAGCTCGGCCTCGTTTGTGGCCACCGACTGGCCCTTGCCCGACGACGACATGACCGGCTTCACGACACACGGAAAGCCGGTGACCGCCGCGGCCGCCTGCAGCTCCTCGAGACTGCCGGCAAAGGCATAGCGCGAGGTCGGGACCTTCAGTTCCTCGGCGGCCAGCCGCCGAATACCCTCCCGGTTCATGGTGAGGAATGCCCCGCGCGCCGTCGGTATGACCTCGGCCAGGCCCTCGTTTTCGATCTCCATGAGGGTCTCGGTGGCGATCGCCTCGAGCTCCGGGACCACGAAATCCGGTCGCTCGCGGGTAATGACATCGCGCACCGCGCGCCCATCGCGCATGTCGATCACATAGGAGCGGTGGGCCACCTGGTGGGCCGGCGCGCGCGCATAGCGGTCGACGGCCACCACCTCGACACCGAGCCGCTGGGCCTCGATGGCCACCTCTTTGCCCAATTCACCGCTGCCCAGCAAAAGCAGGCGCACGGCATCGCGTGTCAAGGGGGTACCCAAAACTGTCATGGCGAGAACTCCGAAGCGGGGGTGGGGTGGTTGGCGCGCATCATACCCTCGGTCCAAAGTCTGTCAATTCTCGATCTTCCGGTGATCGCCCGACACCACGGCCGCGCCGCCATGCCCGGCGTCAGTCCTCGGGTGCCCATGCCGGAGACGCCACGCTCGTGGCCGGCCTGCGATCCTCGCCCGCCTGCGCAAGGGGCGCGCTCCGTCCGGCGATTCCCGCGCGCCCGGCGCGCCAGCCAATGAACCAGGCCGTCGCCGCCAGGACCGCGATCCCGGCGAGCGCGAACCGTGGCCCGAAGCCATCGGCGACCCAACCGAAAAGCGGGGCCACGATCGGGGCGCCCCCTAAGGCCGCGGCGATCAAAAACGCCAACAGGCGGCCGCGCATTGCCGGTTCCACCGACAACTGGAGGAGGCTGTTGGCAGACGTGACGAATACCTGTAACGCAAAGCCCAGGATCAGGAGCGCCAGGGCGAACACCCCCAGACCCGGGGCCAGAGCCGCGGCCATGGTAGCGAGCGCACACATCGCGGTCGCCAAGGACAGGACCCCCAGTCGCGGCGCCCGGACCGCGGCCAACAACGCACCACCGACCGCGCCGACGGCCATCAGTGAGGCAATAAGACCGTAAGACACGGCCCGCGCCTGAAAGACCCGGATGGCCATGGTCGAGACCAGGATCGGGAGGTTGACGCCGACCGCCCCCATCAACCCGAACATCCACAAGACCGCGATGAGGTCCGGGCGACGGGCCATGAGACTCAGGACCTCGGTGAATGCGCGCACCGCCGGACCCGGGCGCATACGCCCGCGCACCGGGACGCGCCGCAGGACATGCAAGGCACACAGGACCAGGCCGAACGAGGTGGCATTGATCAAAAATACGGGCCCGGTCCCCAAGGACCCGATCAGGATCCCCGTCAGGGCCGGTCCGCAGAGCCGCCCCATGTTGAACGAGAGGGCATTGAGGGCGACCGCGTTCGGCAGATCGGATGGCGGCACGAGATCCGACACAAAGGCCCCGCGCGCGGGTGCATCGAAGGCCGCGACGATGCCGAGCAGCAGCGCAAAACCGTACACTTGCCAGAGCCGCACCGCGCCCGTGAGGACCAGCGCCGCCAGGGTCAGGGCCAGCACCCCCATGAGTCCTTGGGTCACAACCAGGAGCCGGCGCCGGTCGCTGCGATCGGCGGCGGGACCGGTAAGCGGCAACAGCAGGGCCTGGGGCGCGAACTGTAGGGCGGTCACAAGACCCAACGCCAAGGCACTGTGCGCCGTGAGCCGCGTCAGTACCAGCCAGTCCTGGGCGGTGCGCTGCATCCAGGTGCCGAGATTCGACCCCAGGGCGGCGCCCGCCCAGAGGCGGTAATCGCGGCTGTAGAGCGCGCGCAAGGCCACAGGCGGCACGCGCGCCGCCTGTTCGCTCACTGAGCGCGCCGAGCGAGCAACGCCACGATCTCGTCGGTGGTGGCCGTCTCTCCCAAACGCGGAAAGATTCGTTTCACACTGTGGTCGTGGGCCTCAGCGCTGAAGTCGGTCATGGCGTCGCAGGCGAGCGTGACGTGAAAGCCGAGCTCGTGGGCCTGACGGGCGGTGGATTCGACACCGATGCTGGTGGCGATGCCCGCGATCACCACCTGGGTGACCCTGTGCGCGCGCAAAAGGCCCTCGAGGCCAGTCGCGGTAAAGGCCCCCCATGTCCGCTTGCCGATGCGATAATCGCCGGCCTGCGGCAAGAGCCCGGGCGCCAGTTCGTCCCAGTCGCGCGGCAGGTCGGCCAAATTTCGCGTCTGTTCGCTCCGGCCCGGGGCCCCGCCGTGAACGGTGACGAGCACCACCGGCAAGGCATGCGCCCGGAAGGCCGCCGCGAGCTGCGCGGCACGCGCCACCACAACGTCCGTGGGATGCACCATCGGTTGCGCGACGATGCCCTTTTGCAGATCAATCACGATGAGCGCCGTATGCTCATCCAATACCGTTGCTGTCACTGTCACCTCCTCGGTCGTATCGCGCAAGGCCGCCGGCATCCGCCGCGGGCTCGCGCATCGCCTCATCGCCCGCCACGCCCCCGCGTGTCCTACGGGCCCGCATACTTGTCTCGAACTCCTGAAAGTACCGCATGCCGCTCGCCGGGAACGCGCGGTTGAGCGCCCGGCGTCTCTCGAAAACCGCGATCGCCGAACCCACTGCCTCGGCCGGAAACGAGAGCCGGTCGCCGGCGCGCAGCACCGACAAAATCCAGTCGTAGGCCTCGTCGGCGCGCCGCACCGCATCCCGCGACCGCGACAGCGTCCCCGGACGCAAACGATACTCGTGCAAGGGCTGTGGATAAAGATAAGCGCCGCCGTGGCGGGCCATAATCGACAAGGTAAAAACGGCGTCTTCGGCAAACCTGAGACATTCGGGAAAGCGCGTGCGGCCGACGACCGCCCGCTGGTATACCGGCCAGAGACTCTCGCTCACGCACGCAAAGAATAGCCAGTCGTGGTACCCCTCGACCGGATCCTGCCAACAGTGTGCATCGTAACCGGGACCAGGATACTCACAAAACCGCGTGTTCCCAAGCGCGATACCGTGCGCGCGGGCCAAAGGGACAAGAATAGACAGCTTGTCTGGATACCAGACGTCATCGCTGTCGAGAAACGTGACCAGCGGGTGGCGGGCGGCATCGAGGCCACGGTTACGGGCAGCCGATGGACCCGAACCCCAGGCCCCGGTGTATGCCAGCGTGAGGCGCCGGTCGGCGGGCAACAACGTCTGGTAGTCGACCCCGTCATCGGCCACTACGATCAATTCCCAGTGCGGGTAGGTCTGCGCCAGGACCGAACGCACGGCCGCGCCTATGCTGGCCTCAGCCCTGTAGGCCGGCATGACGATACTGACGGATAGCGGCCGTACCATGCTGCGCTCCCTGCCCCCTTGACACGCCGCGCCCCCGAAGTCTAGCACCTGCGGCGCACGATCCCGGCGGGTCGTCGCGGATCTTCCGCTGGCGTTAACGCCCACTATAATACGGACAAGGGATCGTGTTAGGAGGTGATCGTGACGCCGACTCTCTATCAGTTCTTTCATCGCCACATTCAATATGGCTTTAAACGGGCGGGCCTCGGGGAACCGGAAACCGTGGCTTATGTCAGCGACCTACTCACCCGTTTTGCGCACACAGATGCCCTCTACCCCCTCTATGACCATGAACAACGCCCGCTTAGCACCCTCGTACAGTTCCTCGCCGAACAACGGGCCGCACAGGACGAGGACCGCGCCCGCGAGATAGTCATCGTGCGTCATCTCGCCGAGTATGCGCTTTTTATGAGCGGCTTCTTTCGCGAACGCCTGCGCTCGCGCGGGCAATTGTCGTACTACGCCGACCATGGGCGCAGCGCCTTTGCCCAGACCGCCGACCTCGAAAGAAACAGCGGACGGGCACGAGTCTATTGGCGGCTGCAGCAGGATTTCGCACGCGTCGCGGAGGCCGTGGACGACATCCGCCGCCACCGGCTACCACTCCCTCCCGAGGCCTGCGCGGAGCGGCCGCTTGCCGCCCTATGGCGCCGGTGAACCGCTAGCGGCGCGCCCAGCGGCGCACCGCGGCGGCATGCCGGCGACTCACCGCGAGCCGCTTGTCGAGGCCCTTGAGAGTGACGTGCCAGGTGCCGCTCGTATCCTTTTCGATGCCACTGATGTGGGGGGTGGCGACCAAGGCATTCCTGTGGATGCGCAGAAAGCTCTCGCCGAACTCGCGTTCGAGGTTCACAAGCGAGTCCTCGATCAAATGCTCCTCGGTGGCGGTGCGTACCGTCACGTATTTGTTGTCGGCCAGGAAATACAAGACGTCCTGGACCGGGACCAGGCGGATGTTGCCGCGCAGGTGTACGCTCAGATGGGTGCGCACCACCGGGGATTCCTGCGCCTGGTTCAAGTCCTGGAGTTGCTGCAAGGTGAGCTTGCCGGCCTTACTCAAGGCCTTCGCTAGGCGATCCTTGCGGATCGGCTTCAACAGATAGTCGACGGCATTGACCTCGAAGGCATCCAAGGCGTGCTGGTCGTAAGCGGTGGTGAAGATCACGCCCGGCGGGGTATCGAGGCCCATGAGGTGCATGGCCGCTTCCAGGCCATCCATGCCGGGCATGCGAATGTCCATGAGCAGCACGTCGGGATTCAGGCGCTCGGTCTGGGCGATGGCCTCGCTGCCGTTCATGGCCTCGCCCACGACCGTATGCTCGCCGATCTCCCCCACCATCTCCCGCAACCTGTCGCGCGCCAGTTTCTCGTCGTCTACGATCAGGACCTTCATTGTGTCCCTCCTTTGTTCGGCCGGTGCCCCTGTCTCTCTCATCGTGAACTCTCCGCTAAGAATCGATCCCCCTGATTTCTGACAATTGGCATTTTTATTTTGACGTGATATTGATCGCCTTCCTCGAAGGTTTGCAAGCTCGCCGCGTCCTGAAAATGCGAGGCGAGTCTTTGGCGGATATTGTCCATGGCGATCTTATTGCCACGCCCATGAGCATGCTTGCGCACCTCCGGTATCGGATTACTGATGAGCACGTTCAAGGTATCGGACTGGTCCCCCCATAACTCGATCTTCACCGTGCCTCCGCCAAAGCGCGGCTCGATACCGTGATATATGGCGTTTTCCAGCAGCGGCTGCAAGGTCAGCGTTGGGATGAGGGCGTTGCGCGGCACGTTGCTGACGGTCCACTGGACCTGAAGGCGATCACCCAGCCGCAACTTTTCGATCTCGAGGTATTGGCGGGATATCTCCTGCTCGGCGCTGATCGGCACGAGCTTGCGGGCATCGGCGAGCAGCACCCGGAACAGATCCGCGAGGTCCTGAAGCGCGGCCTCGGCGCGAGCCGGGTCACTGCGCGTGAGACTTGCGATACTGTTCATGCTGTTGAAAAGAAAATGCGGGCGGATGCGCGACTGCAGGGCCTGTATGCGCGCCTCCTGCTCCAGCTTGGCATCGATCTGGGCCTTATGGGATACGAACAGGTAGCGCAGGCCAAGAAGCATGACCACGGTACCGATCAGCACGCTATGGACTAGCATCGTGAGCTGCCAGGCCGGTGAACGGGTCGCGATCACGCCGAGCGCGTAGAGACCGTTTATGAGACCTTCGGTGACTGCCACCACCGCCACCAACATGAGTGCAATCACGACCAGGGATCCCACGATCGCTGATAACTGACGCAGGCCGCGGTTCACGATCCTGAGCAGGCCAAGGCTTACCAGGGCTACGATCAGGGTATAGGCCGAGAGGAACGCAAAACGGCGCAGGTCCGCGGGCGCGAAGCTGTCGCTCGAGGCAATGGTAAATATTACGGCGATGACCTCGGCCATAAACAGCACCTTGGCGGCAATCGCAAGGGAACTGAAATCCGGCAGAAAGTAACTCGTCGAGTCCTTCATGGTCACCTAAAACAGAATGAAATGAGGGGAGATAGCGATCCGTGGCGATCGGAGTGTTCCTAAGACTACCAGGAAAAAGGCGCCCCGAGCAGGGCTCGGGGCGTGACAATTCCGGGCTGGCATTTCGGGGTGGGGGTGCATAAGGAGAGTCCAGCCCGGACACTACGGACTCAACATTAGCCCAACCGTCCCCGGCCCTCAACCCGGCACCGATGATCGGAACGCGTCGACGGACAAATGGTGACGCGCAACCGCCCTTAACGGCAGCCCCGCGCTTCGGTACCATGGGCGCTATTCTCCATCCATCGAGCATGCCCATGTCCTCTCCCGACAAGGCCTGGAAAGGCCGTTTCACCGTACCTACCGATGCCTTCGTCGAGGCCTTCACGGCCTCGGTCGGATTTGATCACAGGCTCTACCGTCACGATATTCGCGGCTCCGTCGCGCATGCCCGCATGCTCGCCGCGGTGGGCATCATCGAGGAGCGTGAGGCGGCGCTCATCGCAGAAGGGCTCGCGGCCATCGAAAAAGAGATCGACGAGGGCCGCTTTCCGTGGTCGGTGGGCCGCGAGGACGTACACATGAACATCGAGGCGGCCCTTATCGAGCGCATCGGCGAGGTCGGCAAAAAGCTGCACACCGCGCGCTCCCGCAACGACCAGGTCGCGACCGCCGTGCGGCTCTACCTGCGCGACGGTATCGACAGCCTCATCGGGCAATTGCAACGTCTGGGCGGCGTGTTTCTGATGCTGGCCGAGCGCGAGGCCGAGACCATCATGCCCGGCTTCACCCATCTCCAGGTGGCCCAGCCGGTGACCCTGGGCCACCATATCCTGGCGTGGTTCGAGATGATCCTGCGCGATAGCGAGCGCCTGATCGATGCCCGGGGGCGCGTCAATGTCATGCCGCTCGGGGCCGGGGCGCTGGCCGGCACGAGCTTTCCGATCGACCGGCAGATGACCGCCCAGGCCTTGGGCTTTGCACGGCCGGCCGAGAATTCCCTGGATGCGGTCTCCGATCGCGACTTTGTCATAGAGTTCACGGCGGCAGCGGCCTTGATCATGATCCACCTGTCGCGCATTGCCGAGGAACTCGTACTGTGGTCCACGCCGCAGTTCGGTTTCATAGAGTTGGGCGACGGCTTTTGCACCGGCTCGTCGATCATGCCCCAAAAGAAGAACCCGGATGTCCCGGAGCTGTTGCGCGGCAAGAGCGGGCGTGTCATAGGACATCTCACAGCCCTGCTCGTGCTTATGAAGGGCCAGCCGCTCGCCTATAACAAGGACAACCAGGAAGACAAGGAACCACTGTTCGATACCCTCGATACCGTGCGCGACTGCCTGCGCGCGCTCACCGAGCTTTTGCCGGCGACCACCTTTCATCGCGAGCGCATGCGCCGCGAGGCGCTACGCGGCTATCCGACCGCCACCGATCTTGCGGATTATCTGGTGCGGCGGGGCCTGCCGTTTCGTGATGCCCATGAGGCAGCGGGGCGCGCCGTGCGACTGGCCATAGATCAGGGTGTGGACCTGGCGGATCTGCCGCTTGCGGCGCTCAAGACCTGTTCGCCCTTGATCGAGGACGATATCTTCCCGGTGCTCACCTTGGAGGGATCGCTCGCCGCACGCGACCATTGGGGGGGCACAGCCCCCCGCCAAGTCCTGGAAGCGGCCGCGCGCGGCCGCCAGCGCCTCGCGGACCTCGCCCTTCGGAGTGCGGGTTAGAAGAGGTTGAAAAGGTCGCTTACGACATCATCTGCGACCGCAAAGCCCGCGCCCATACCAAGACCGCTCATCAGGGAACCCATGAAGCCGCCGCCGGCCTGCGACGGCTGATTGGCCCACCCCGTCGGCTGCATCGGGGCATTGGGGTGCGTGGCCAGGGCGCCCTCCAGCTGTTGGATATATTGGGCCATCTGCTGGATGAGCGTGGTGGTGCTTTGGGCCTGGGTTTGCATCATCATCGCCACCTCGCGCAGATCCATCGCCCACTCGCGCCCGGTGGTGGCATCGGGGGCGGCCGTCGCGAACTTCTGCGCCAGGGCCTGAAGCTTTTGCATGGTCGCCTGATTCTGCTGCTGTACGACCGTCAATTGATTTTCGGCTTGCTGATAGTCCATTGCGTTTACCCTCGTAAGGAAATCCTCGGCTGGATCGACCGGGCACGGCGGATGAGACCTAGGGAGATCATCCAAGTTCCGGCGCATGCAGGCCGGTCCGTAAGCTTAGTGCATCTCCCACAGCGCGCCAACCGGGCCCAGGCCGCCCCCGTAGACGCCCCGATCCGGGGACCGGCGAGGCCCACCGGCCGGGAGACCTTCATTCACGGGATGGCCAATCCCATGGCAAGGCCGGGTATAACGATCATGGTGGGGGGGGTTGTCGCCACCCCTGATGATGAAAGAGACTTCCAGGCGGAAGGTGGCGGGGAGAGGTCGCAAAAGACTTTGGCGGCTTGACCCCGCGCTTAACGTGACCCGCCGGACGGACTCGCACCCCGGATTGCCTCCTTAGAGAGCGCACGCTAAACAGGCCGTCGACGACTTGTCGTCTTCAGGCATATTCCGGTCCGGCATCCGCCCCCTTCCGCTTTTTCAGTATAAGTCAGGAGGAGGAGGCATGGAATTGGTCGCACTGTACAAGCGCGTCATCGGACTCGACGTCCATCAGGCGCAGATCACGGCCTGTGCGTTGATCGAGGAATCCGATGGCACGACGCGCAGGGAACAACGGCAGTTCGGGGGATTCAAGCGGGATCGCCGGGCCTTGGCCGAGTGGGTGGCCTCGCTGCATCCCGACTGCGTGGTGATGGAGAGCACCGGGATCTATTGGAAGAGCCCGTATGCGGCGTTGGAGGCAGCCGACATCCGCGCCCAGGTGGTCAATGCCCGGCATGTAAAGAACGTCCCGGGACGCAAGACGGACGTGGGTGACGCCCAGTGGCTCGCGACTCTGGCCCGTGCCGGCCTCCTGCGGGGATCGTTCATCCCGCCGGCGAAGCTGCGCGAGTTGCGCCTGATCGCCCGCCAACGACAGAAGCTCGTCGGTCAACTCGCCTCGGAGAAGAATCGACTGCACAAGGTGCTTGCCGACTCCGGTGTCCGTCTCGGCGTCGTGGTGAGCGATCTCCATGGCCAGTCGGCCCGTGCCAGGTCTTGGCCCTCATCGCCGGGCAACCGTCTCATGAGGTGATCAAATTGGCCTCCGCGCGACTGAAGGCCTCCCGCGAGGAGATCTTCGAGGCCCTGCAGGGGGATCTCTCGGAAAGCCATGGTTTCGTGCTCGAGGAACTGATGCATCACATCGAGGAGATCGAGGCGCGCATCGCCCGCTTCGACGCCAGACTGCTTGCCGGGCTGGCCAGCGAGCGCAATATCCTGGCGCTGCTGCAAACCTTGCCGGGGGTGGATCTCATCGGCGCCGCCATGTTGTTGGTCGAGATCGGCCCCGACATGGAGGCCTTCGGCAGCGCGGATAGGCTGGCCTCCTGGGTGGGCATTTGTCCTGGCAACAACGAATCGGCAGGCAAGCGCAAATCGGGACAGGTCCGCAAGGGCAATCTCTATGTCCGCCGGTTACTCTGCGAGTTCGCCCATGCCGCGAGCCGTACCACGTCGGTGTTCAAAACGAAGTTCCAGTCTCTCGTGATCCGGCGAGGCTATAAGCGCGCCATTATCGCTACGGGTCACAAGATTCTGCGCACAATCTTCTTCATGCTGAAGCGGGGCGAGCATTACCGGGATTCCACCACCGATTATGAAGCGCTTTCCGTCCAACGCAATGCGCCTCGCTGGATCAAGGCCCTGACCAAGTACGGCTTCATCGCACCCGTCGGCCCCTGATCGTCGCATCCCCTCACCCCATGGCCCTCACAGGTCAGGGTTCTGCTTGCTTCCGACACGGTCTCTTTCACGCTAAGTCTGCGGCAAGAGGGCCGTTTTGGCGGTCTTTCCGGCAAAGGCCCCATCCGCCCGGGATAGGGGCCCTCCCCCAAGGAGATACTATACAAATTAACAATTGAATATGATATTAGCGGCCGCTCATTTTATCTGGGGAACACATGCAGATTCTGACGGCGGTCGTAGGGATGAGTACCGGCCTCTTGCTGGGCCTTTTTGGCAGCGGCGGCACCTTGATCGCCATGCCCACCCTGCACTTTCTCTTGCACGTGCCGGCACGGAGCGCGATCGCCATGGCGTTCGGCATCATCGCGATGACGGCCGCGATCGCGACCTTCCACTATTGGCGACGCGGGGCGGTCGATCTGCGCGTGGCGGCCCTGTTCGGGCTCTTCGGCATCGGCGGGGCCTACCTGGGCGCGCGCCTAGGGGCGCTGATCCCCGCCGCCATTCACCTGACCCTGTTTGCGACCATCATGTATTATTCGGCCCATCGGCTGCTGTTTAGCGATACGCGGGCCGACGAGACAAGCCTTAGCTCCGACCATCCGATACGCATTGCAGCCTATGGGCTTGGCATCGGGACATTCGCGGGGACCGTGGGTGTCGGCGGCGGCTTTCTCATCGTCCCAGCCTTGATCCTGCTATGGCGACTGCCTGTAAAACGCGCCGTCGGGACCTCGCTCGTGGCGGTGACCGCCAACTCCCTGGCCGGGTTCGCCGGTTATGCCACCACCGTCGCCATCAACTACCCGATCATGGCCGTGTTCGCCACAAGCGCGGTGTTCGGCACCTTTGCCGGCAGCGCCTTGCATAGATACCTGCCCGAAAAGACCGTCAAGCTCGCCCTGGGGCTGTTCCTGGCAACGATCGCAACCTATATCATTGGTAAGACCCTGATCTAGAACGATATCCAAGGAGCCCGGTATAGCCGTATGGGGTTGAGCACAACCCTGCCGGGGATGGGCCCGGGGGTCTGGCGCGCCACTTTCGGGGGGACCATAAGGGACGCGCTCTTTATTGTAAGGATCTTGATCGCCGGCGCCCCGGGGATGCGAGCGGGCGACACGCGGCAGGCCGGCACAAATCTGTTACAGTAGTCAAATGAAGATTACGGGGTCGGAGGCGGCGTGACCGATGCGATACCGCCCAAGCGGCTGATATTCGAACAGCTGGCGCGGGTTGCCAAGGCCCTGGCGCAACCCAACCGCCTCGACCTCCTCGAGGCCTTGAGTCAGGGCGAGCGCAGCGTCGAGGAACTGGCGCGGATCTGCCTGCTGTCGGTCGCCAACACCTCGCATCATCTCCAGATCCTCCGGGATGGCGGTTTCGTGGTGCCGCGCAAGAGCGGGGTACAGGTCTATTACCGGCTGAGCGGCGACGAGGTCACGACGCTGCTGTCGGCATTGCAGCGCATGGGCGAACGTCATATCGCCGAGATCGAGCAGCTGGTGCGCCGGCACTTCGCAACGATCGACGACCTCACGCCGATAGGCCAGGACGAGCTACTGCGGCTCTTGCGCACCGATCAGGTCGTGGTGATCGATGTCCGCCCGGAATCCGAATATCGCGCCGGACATGTCGCAGGCGCCATCAACATCCCCCTGGACCATCTATCCCGACAGCTGCCGAGCCTGCCGAGGGACCACGAGATCATCGCCTACTGCCGGGGCCCCTATTGCCTGCTGGCCTTCGAGGCCGTCCAGGCGCTTCGCGAACACGGCTACCGCGCCCGTCGCCTGCAGGAGGGATTCCCGGAATGGAAGGCGCGCCACTTGCCGCTGGCATCCGGCACGGAAGGACCGGGGCGGCAGCCCCCGCCCCCGGCATCCCGGCAAGGCCCCGAGGGGCACGCCCCCCTCGCACAAAAGGCGCGCCGGGGCCGCCGCAATGGCTAAGCCGCCGGTAACGGACGGGGCCAAACGCCCCTTGGTGTCCCTACCGGGATCGCGATCCCCGGCTAGCGGGACGCACCCGTCCGCACAAGCCGCGGATCGTCCATCGGTTCCTCGTCCGCCTCGGCCGACAAGGCCTCGAGTGTCTGACCGCTGGTCTCGGGCAGGGTCATCTGGGTCAGCAGCAGGCCGAGGAGCGAGACGCCGGCCGCGAACATCATCGCGCCCTTCAAGCCCCCCGCGCGACTGATATAGGGAAACAGAAAGGTGCCGGCAAAGGCGCCCAGCTTTCCGATGCCGGCCGCGATCCCATGGCCGGTCGTGCGTCCGCCAGTCGGAAAGACCTCGGCAGGGATTACGAAGGTCGTACAGTTGGGTCCGAACTCGGTGAAGAAGAAGCTCACGCCATACAAGAACAGGAAGGGCAGCACATCGTGCGTCATGTCGGGCACGAGCGCGATCACGCCAAAACTGATCGCCATCACCGCAAAGCCGATCATCTGCAAGCGGCGATGACCGATACGATCCATAAGCAGGATGGAGGCCAGATAGCCGGGTACCGCGGCCACGGCAAAGATCACAAGCGCCCAGGCCGTGCCCTGCAGGCGGCTCGCGTGGGGCGCGAGCAGGCCTATGATCTGGGGGGTCGAGATGACGTTGCCGTAAAAGGCATAGTCGAGCAGGAACCAGGAGCCGGCGGTCCCCAGAATCATGAGCAGATTGCGGCGGTTACCAAGGAAGGCGCGCAGCGTCGTCGTGCGCGGCCGCAGAGGGCCCCCGGGTAGACGGCTCCCGGCGGACTGGCCGGTGGACGGGATCTGTCCCTCGGAATACGAGGCCATGTCGCGGGCCGCGGCCTCCGATTGCCCGCGCACCAACGCCTTGTAGCGTGGGGACTCGGGCATGGTGCGACGCAGATACAAGACCGCAAGCGGCGGGATGGCGCCCAAACCGAGCATGATCCGCCAGATGATGTCATGGCTGATGCCCGCGGCCTCGAGCGTAAGGGCAACCACCGGCCCAAACACAAGCCCAAGGCCCTGCATGCCGAAGACCAACGACACGAGCGAGCCGCGCTGCTTGGCGTTACTGTACTCGGACATGAGCACCGCGCTCATGGGATAGTCGCCACCGATCCCGAAACCCAGGATAAAGCGAAACACGAGCAGCCACGTGAAGTCCGGGGCAAAGGCGCAAGCCAAGGCGCCTATGGCCATGAGCGCGGCCTCCAGCCCATAAATCGTCTTGCGCCCGATAAGGTCGGCCAGACGCCCCAGGGTGAGCGCGCCCAGGAACGCCGCGAGCAGCGAACCGCTCCCCAAAATGCCGATCTGTCCGGCGGTCAGATGCCATTCGGGCTTCAAATACACGAGCGCCATGCCGATGATGAAAAGATCATAGGCGTCGGTGAAAAAACCCATCCCGGCGGTCACCGCGGCGCGCATATGAAAGAAGCTGACTGGCGCCTCGTCCAGCGCCTGAAGTAACGAGCGATTGTCCTGGGCCATGGGGCCTCCTTAAAAAGCGATCCCGTAATTGCGGGTGGTATCCGTGCGAGTCGGCGTCTCCGGGACGCGTCAAGCGAGTGACGCCCCCATGCTACGAACGGAATATGACGCAAGAATGACAACAGGTGAGGGGATATGGCCTCGCGTAACCCGCCCGTCGCCCGACCAGGCCGCGAACAGGCCGACGCGACCGGCAAAATCCGTTAGACTGGCGGTTTTCATAGAGGATGGGGGCCATAACGACCGGAGGGCGTGCCGGCCGGGATGACGCCCTGCCGGAGGATCTCATGAGCAGCTTTACCGATCTCACGGAACGTCTTGCGCAATTCGCCAAAGAGCGCGACTGGGAGCAATTTCATTCCCCAAAGAACCTGGCCATGGCGCTCATCGTGGAGGCCGGCGAACTCGTCGAGCCGCTGCAATGGCTGAGCGAGGATGAGAGCCGGGCCCTGTCCGACACGCAACGCCAGGCGGTAAGCGAGGAGGCGGCGGACGTGCTGCTCTACCTGTTGCGTCTTTGCGATCGACTCGGTATCGATCTGGAACAGGCGGCATGGGCCAAGATCGCGAAGAACGCCGCCAAGTATCCTGCCGACAAGGTGCGGGGCAGCGCCCGCAAGTACACGGATTACCTGTGAATTACCGCCATGCCTTTCATGCCGGATCGGCGGCCGACGTCCTGAAGCATGTCGTACTGCTAGAGACCCTGGATCTGGTCTTGCAAAAGCCCAAGCCGCTCTTTGTGCTCGACACGCATGCCGGCGAGGGTCTCTACCGCCTGCAGCCGGAAGGGGAGGCCGACGAGGGTATCCGCCGCCTGTGGGGACGTCGCGGCGAGTGGCCGATCCTGGGCGGGTATTTTGAGGCGGTGGGGCGCTTCAATGGGACGCGCCTTCGGGACTACCCGGGCTCGCCGCTCCTTATCTCCGAACGCCTGCGGCCGGAGGACCGGTTGGTGGCCGTCGAGGAGGCCAGTGGCGCGCATGCGGCATTGCAGCAGGTGTTGCGGTCCCCGCACAGCCAGATCTTTCTCGGAAACGGCTATCACGCCTTGAAGGCCCTGCTGCCACCCCGGGAGCGCCGCGGGGTGATCCTGATCGACCCCCCCTATGAGCGTGTGACGGAGAGGAGCACCCTACTGACGGGCCTCAAAACCGCCTTGCAGCGTTTCCGTCAGGGGATCTACCTCATATGGTACCCCATCAAAGACAAGCGCGACGCCGAACGCCTGGTGGCGGTCCTGTCGGCCCTCGGCGACCACCTGTGCGTGGAACTGCTCACCTGGCCTGCGGACGTCAAGAGCCGTCTCAACGGCTCGGGCCTGCTCATCCTGAACCCGCCCTACGGCCTCAAAAAAAGATTGGGCGAGGTCGTACCGACCCTCGCCCAGATCCTCACCCGTGACGGGACGCCGCGTTACCGCGTCCGCTAGGGGTTGACCTCGATGTAGCCATGCTGCTCGAGCCAGATGATGCGCGCCACCGCCCCGGCGTTCACCTTCACGTTGGGCAGCAGCTGCTTGTTGCCCCAGTGATGGGCGCGCATCGTAACCCCGCACTCCTCGATATCGACACCCTTATGGAACAGGGCCTCGATCTGGCCGCGGTATGGGTTGCCGGTACGCACGTGCATGAACTGGTTGTAGGCCTTATCGTTCAACAACATGTAGCCATCCGCCCCCTGGAAGACCGCATCGATCTTCCAGCGCGTATGGTCACGCGTGAACTTCGCTACCATCATCCGCAGCTGCGACAGACCCACCGGCTCCTTGGTGTGAGGAATGAACACCGGGTGATCCATATTGAAGACCACCTTGGCGTGCTTCAGACGCACCGGGATCTGGATATGGATCGTGTGCCAGTGCAGGTTCCCCTGAACGGCCAGTGCCGGGGCACTGACCGCCAGGAACGACAGGGCTGTCCATAACGCGCCTTTTTTCACAAAACCCCCTTTTTGCAATCGATCCTTAGAAGAACAATGTCGTCTGCAAGGCGATGGTATTGTCCTTGGCGCTCGCAACAGCCGAGGCATTGCCTTGCGCGATTGCCGTGGCCGCCGGCGTGGCCCCCTTGATCGCTGACAGATGCGGCACATTGATGCGGTTGAATGCATAGTTCAATGTGATGCGCGCCATGGGCGAGATATAGTACTGGACGCCCAGGGTCGTGGTCTTGAAGATGCGCTCGAGCCCCGGGTTGTTGGTCATGCGGTCGTACTGATCGTAGCGGGCCTCCAGATCCCAGTGCTTGGTGACGAAGAAGCCGGTCTCGATATAGCCGCCGACCGCCGCATTGTTGGCGCCGGGATACAGGGTCTCGGTGCAAAGGGCGTTAGCCCCCGGTGACGCGCCACATGTAGGCGGTACACCGTTGAATCCCGCTGCCGCCCCCGAAAACGCCGCCGGGGACAAGATCCACCCCGTGCCACGCATCAGTTCACCTGTCACCCGCAAGGCCCCCGGCGTCATGAAGCCGCTGCGGTATTGGGCGCCGATGCCATAGCGCTTGAAGGTGTAGTTCTGGCGAGTAAAACCGCCGGTCGCGACGGATGCGGGGCCGTCAACGGGCTCGGTGTCAGGTCCGGCGGCGTCAGGCTCATCGGCCGCGACAGTGCCGACATTCAGGCTCTGATGCCCAAGATGCCCCCAAACCCAAGCCGTGATGCCGGCCTGATGCGGGCCCTTGCTGTGATGGAAGATATAGGATTCCTGCAAGCGGCCGTAATAGCTCGTACTGTTCGACTGGGCGTTGTAGTAAAGCGGGGCGCCGTTGCCGACCATGGCCGCATAAGCGAACTGCCAGGGGCCGTTGTTGAACCAGTCGAAGAGCTGGATGCCCTGGTCACGGCCGGCATTGATCGGGGCGGCTTGCACGGCATAGGCGCCAGGCCCTGTCGCAATCGCCGGTGCCGAGCCGATGAACTGGTTCAGGATGAGCTGGGCGCTCACGTTCGTGAAGTTGATATAATCGAAGTCCGGTATACCCTGCAAGACCTCCTCGGGACCCGGGGTCTTGAAGAGGCCCACCCGTACGCGCATGCCCGGGATTTCGTTAAAGGTGACTGACGCATCGGTCAGGCGCGGGGTGTAGCTGCCGTTGCTGTAGGTGTAGCCGTTGTTTCCGAACTCGGCCATGATGAAGTAGTCGATCTTGTTGCTGATCGGCGTCACCGTACCGCGCACCGCGATGCGCGCGCGGAGCATATTGAAGCTGCTCATCGAGGTGTCTTGCGGGGCCACCTCGTTGAACTTCGGGACCGCGTTATTGAAAGGCTTGGCCGCGCCTCCGAGGCCCGTGACCGCCGTGCCCCCAGTATCCTCATAAGTCGGTTGGATAAACCCGAAGAGATGGAACGGGGCGGCGATGCCGCTGGGTTCCGTACCCTGGAGCTGGAACCAGTTGGTGGCATGCGCGCTGCCCACGAAACAGGCGGCGGCCACTGCCGCCGTCAGCAACGACTGTCTTTTCATGAACTCCTCCTAGATTATATGGCTTTTTTAATATTTTCTTCTTTTGACCGACATGCCTCGGCGTTTAGGGGCGGATGTAGTTCCAACCCTCGCTCTCTCGGCGCATGATCTCGATCACGCCACCCGGAACCACATGGGAGACGGGATTCAGGTCGGCCTTCGTCAAGTGCAGCTTCATCATCGTGTTATGGCAGGCCGCGAACTCGACGCCCTCGGCATGCAGGCTCTGAATCATCTTCGAATGCACGTTATTCTTCAAGAGTAGGCGCAGGCCGGGACCAAAGGCCACGATCTCGATCTGCACCTTGGTCGGCCCGAAGTACTTCAAGACGTTCGCCGCGTTGGCCAGCACGAGCTCCTGCTCCTGGGCAGAACCATTGCTGATCTGGAAGACAACATGATGGTTTGCGAACGCATGGCTTTGCATGCCGGCATAGCTTGGTGCCATGAATGTCAGGGCCGTCAGCATGGCCCATGCGATGACTAACCGGCTATGGAACATTTTATACATCATATCGCGGTGCTCCTCTGGTGGGTTTTGACATATCTCTAATATTATTATGAGCCCTTACCCGCGGTACCGGCCCCCATGCCGCGCCTGTCACGGGGCGGGCTGACCGCGGGATGCGCCGACGCTCTGCGTGGGAAACCCGGAGGCGTCAAGGGCGGATTTATTGTCGGTCGCATCGATAGACCTTATAGCAGGAACCCGTCGGCCAGAAAACCTCGGGCTCCGCATGCTTGCGCCTCGAAGACGTCCGGGCGAGGCCTGCGCGCGATAGGTGGGGGGATCGGAACGCGGGAACAGCGAAACACAGTCGATCCCGATGGGCGGCGATCGCGCACTGGCCGGACCCGTTCCCCGCCAAAGAGGCGACGGTTTGCGTAAATCCCGTCAATTTCTTAGGATGACAGCCCTCACACTCCACCATTTCGGATTCTCCGTGACGACCCTGCACCTCGGAACCCGCAAGAGCGCGCTGGCCCTATGGCAGGCCACTCACGTCCGTGATCGGCTCCTCGCCCTACATCCCGACCTCAACGTCACCATTGTCCCGATGACCACGACAGGTGACCGACAGCTTTCCGGCCCCTTGACGGCCTCCGGTGGCAAGGCCCTGTTCACCAAGGAACTGGAGCAGGGTCTTTGGGAAGGACGTATCGACCTCGCCGTTCATTCCATGAAGGATGTGGTCGCGCAGCTGCCGGAGGGCCTCACCATCGGCGCGATCCTGGAGCGGGAGGATCCGCGCGATGCCCTGGTCTCCGCTCTCGGGGTGTCGGACCTCGGCGGCCTCCCGTCGCGGGCGCGGATCGGGACTGCGAGCCTGCGCCGCGCCTGCCAGATCCGCCATAGGCGGCCGGATCTGCGCATCGAGAACCTGCGCGGAAACGTGAACAGCCGCCTGGCACGGCTCGATGCCGGTGAATACTCGGCAATCATCCTGGCCGCCGCCGGATTGAAGCGCCTGGGGCTCACCGAGCGTATCAGCGGCTACCTGCCGATCGATGTGAGCCTGCCTGCGGCCTCGCAAGGGGCGATCGGGATCGAATGCCGGCTGACGGACGCCCGCACCAGGGCCCTCATAGCGCCCCTGCATCACCCAGGCACGGCGCAGTGCGTGGAGGCGGAACGCGCGGTGACAGGCGCCCTGGAAGGGGGATGCCGGCTCCCGATCGCGGCATTCGCGACGCTCGCAGACGGTCAACTCACCCTGCGCGCCCTGGTTGGCGAGCCCGACGGCAGCCAGCTCTTAACCGAGACCCACTCCGGACCCGCCGCGGATCTCGCGACGACCGCGCGCGCGGTCGTCGATGGCCTGCTCTCCCAGGGGGCGGGCGCCATCATCGAGCGGCTCCTGAAGGACGGGGCGTGACGGATCTCGCCGGTCTGCACATCCTCGTCACCCGCCCCGCCGGTCAGGCCCAGGGTTTGATGGATAAACTCGCCGCGCTCGGCGCCCGACCCTTGCACTTCGCGGCCGTAGAGATCGTGGAGCCCCACGACATCGCCGGTCTGAAGGCCGTGGTCGCGGATCTCGCCGCCTTCGATTGGGCGATCTTCATAAGCCCCAACGCCGTGACCCGCGCCTTCAATCTCATGCAGGGTTGGGGGCAGGCCTGGCCAGCGAAGGTGCGCATGGCGGCCATCGGCCGTGGCAGCGCTCGCGAGCTGCAACGCCTCGGGTTCCGCGACATCCTGGTCCCCGAAGGGCGATTCGATAGTGAGTCATTGCTCTCGATGAGCCCCTTACAGGATATGCAGGGTAAGGGGGTCGTCGTCTTTCGGGGGGAGGGTGGGCGCGAGCTTTTGGGGGACACCCTTGCCGCCCGGGGGGCGCGCGTACGGTATGCCGAATGCTACCGGCGCGCGGCACCCTCGGCGGACATATCCGGATTGCTGCGCGCCTGGGCCCGCCATGGTCTGGATGCCGTGATCGTGACCAGCGTCGAAGGCCTGCATCACCTTTATGATGCCCTCGGTCAGGTCGGGCGCCAGTGGCTCACCAAGACCCCGCTGGTCGTGGTCGGGACCCGCCAGCGGGACGCCTGCCGGGCCCTGGGTCTTCAGGGACCCCTCATCGTGGCCGCGGGCGCCGACGATGAGACGCTGATCGCCGCGCTGTGTTCCTGGCATGCCGGCAAAAACCCCCTATAATCGCCTAAACTCAAAGAGCCTCCATGACCGACGAAACCGAAAACACGAACCTTCCCGCGCCGCCCCCCGCGCCGCGCCGCGCGCGTTCGGTGACCGGGGGACTGGCGCTGCTCCTGTCGCTCGTGACCCTGATCGGTCTCGGCTATGTCTGGTATGTGCTGTCCTACAAGGCCCATGTCGTGGGCCTGGACGTGACGAGCAGCTTCCAGGCCCAAAGCGCGGCCCTGGTCCAGCTCGACAATAAAATCGCGGCCCTCAGTAGCGCACAGACCGCGGACCGCAAGGCGGTCAAAGACCTGGCGCGGCGCGAGGCTTCGCTCGCCACCAACCACCGCCCGGGGCGCCATTGGCGCGTGCGCGCGGCCGCCGACCTATTGCTCATCGCCAACGAGCAGCTGCGTTTTCAGCACGACATCCCGCTCGCCCTGCTCGCCCTCCGTCAGGCGCAGCGCGAGCTACGCCGCCAGGGCGACCCGCGGCTGATTCCGGTGCGCCGGGCGATCCTGCAGGAAATCCTACAGCTGAAGGCCCTGCGTCGTCAGCATACCTCCACCATGGCGCTCGAGCTCGTGGCCCTCGCCCATAGCGCCCGCACCCTACCGTTGGCCCTGCCGCGCACCCTGCGAGCCACGCCCCCTGTGGCCGCCAAGGTCGAGCCGGAACCGTTCTGGCGGCGCGCCGTCTACGGCATCTGGCGTGATTTCACGAGCCTCATCAGGATTCGCAAGGAACCCGTTCACGAACGCGCTCTGCTCGCACCCAAGCGCGCCTACTTCGTGCGCGAGAACCTGGAACTGCGGCTCTACGGGGCACAGCTTGCGCTGCTCGAGCACCGCCCGGCGCTCGTGGGTGCGAATCTCGCCGCCGCTAGCCGCTGGATCAACCGTTACTTCGACGTAAAGGCGCGCGCCTCGCAGACGGTCTTAGCGAAACTCGCGGCGCTCCAGAAAGACACCAGCGCCTTGAAATGGCCGGATATCTCTCTGTCCCTCCATCTTTTGCGCAAACTGTCGCGCGCGGCCTCATGAAAATCCTGTCCGCCATCGTCGCCCTGCTCGTGGTCACGGTGCTCGTGACCCTGGCGGCCATGCACAACCCGGGCTATGTCTTGATCGAACGCAGCCCCTGGAGCGTCGAGATGCCGCTCACGCTCTTTGCGTTGCTGCTGATCGTCGCCGTCATCCTGCTCTATGCCCTGCTGCATGTGACCATGCGGCTCCTGCGCCTTCCCAAAGACGTCGGTCGCTGGCGCCTGGACCGACGCCTGCGTCATCAGCAAAAGGCGCTCCATTCCGGTCTGATCAAATTCCTGGAAGGTGATTATGCCGGCGCCGAGAAGGACCTAGTCGGTGACATCAAGACCGATGAGGTGCCGGGGATCCATTATCTGGCGGCGGCATGCGCCGCACAGGGTCAGGGACGCCAGGAGAGGCGCGACGAATACCTCACCCAGGCGCAGCGTATCCCGGGCCTCGCATTGGCCGCCGGCCTCCTTCAGGCCTACCTGCACGAGGCCGGACGTGAATATGAACGCAGTCTCGCCACCCTGAACGCCCTGCGTATCTCACACCCCGGCAACCGCATGGTCTTGCGCCTGCTCGCGCAACGGGCCCGCGGGCTGCGCGACTGGACGGCAATCACCCAACTCACCCCCGAGCTGCGCCGCTATAAGGTCATGGAACCGGCGGTGATCGACGATCTGGAGCGTGATGCCCATCGCCACCTCCTGCTGCTCGCAAGCCACCATGCCCAGACCGACACCGAGACCGTGTGGCACGCCATACCACGGGCCTATCGCCAGCACCCGGCGCTCATCGCCATCTATGCCCGCAGCCTGATCCGCCAGGGCGCCAACGACGAGGCCGAGCGGCTGCTAGCGCCCGCCCTGCGCCATGAACCCACAGACGAGCTATTCGCCGCCTACGGGGAACTACAGGGAGAGAATGCACTGCGCTTCCTGTCGCAGGCCGAGCCCTGGCTCAAGGTCTCGCCGCAGAGCAGCGTCCTGCTGCTCGCGCTCGCGAAGCTGGCGCTTGCCGCCAATCTTCCGGGCAAGGCCCGCGAATACGCCGAGCGCTGCGCGCGCCAGAACCCGCCCTACGACTTCTACGCCGAACTCGCGCTCGTCATGGAACGTCTGGGAGATGAACCGCGCGCGCGGGAATACTGCCGCCGCGGGCTCGACCTCCAGAAGGCGAAAAATGACAACGGCCGCCCTGCGGAACCGCTTTTTCTGCCGCTCCCTTAGCGGGAGCGCCGCCCATCCCGCTCTCGGGGGACCACACCCTCCCGGCGAGCGCACACCCGGCGGGCACGGCCGCTACAACTTTGCGGCTGCGAGCTGAGGTATCGCATGTGCAATAGGAAGCACTAAGATCGCTAAGGTCGTCAAGCGTCCTAATCCCTTCTTCAGGTCAATCGTTCAATCACCAGTTTATTGGGCTAATCTCTTCTTCGTCCATGTCTTGATCTCTTTTCATCGGGTCAATTGGTATAGTGATACCGGAAAGAGCTCCCATGCCATTCGGTGTCAGATCTGGGCCACAATGTGCAGGGGTCGGTGCTTGCGTTTCGCCCAGGGAGGCAGGCTGCCGCAAGGGACATAGAATCCGTCGATGTAGGGCGTCTCATGTGTCAGCGGTAGGCATCTATCAAAAGCCGCCTGTCGTCTTTGCTAAAGGCTCCTTATTGCTTGCCAACATGCCTTGCTACAACAATTACGCCCGGATACACGCGATTCACCCAATAGGAGAAGTCCCGCATGCGGGCCGGGAATACCCATGAAAGCATGTCCGGCTGAACCGATTCCGTGATGCGTGATAATAAGTCGTATAGATTTCGCTCATCAAAAGGCGCCTGTTCACTAATAAAGGGTGTTACATAGCTGACGGCAACTCGGCGTATGGCTCTGCCCGACGTGAAAATGCGCGACACTGTATTCGAATAGATCCGCACTTGATCTTCCGCTCTATTGAGCTGTACAGATATATCTTCAACCTTCGAATGCTCGTTAAAGCTGAACTCTAGCCACTTAGCTTCTATCAAATACACTGTGTCATTGGACACTAGGATAAGATCTAATTTTGCGCCCTTATCCTCTCTGTTTCCGGAAACTTCCCGTATTGCCGCATATCCTGCGTTCGATGCAGATATTGCAAATTGCGTGGTATTTCCATGTTCCGTATGCACATATGGAATCTCTCTGCTATCTGTCTTTCCCGGAAATTCGATCAGGTCTCTAGCCCATCGATCATGAATGGTTTCCCAATCCAATAACGCGCTTTGTCGAGAAAACGTAACGCCAGACAAATCTTCCACTGCTAATCTCCGATGGCGGCATAATGGCCAGCGCGATTGCCACATGACCGAGCTAGGTGAGACATTTTTTATACCCGCTGGCCTGCAAATGACAATCGGCGCAACGCCTGTCTTCGGGGTCAGGAAACATCCTCAGCCGACCAGCGCGGCCTTTATCCGAGATCCGGCGGTCGGCGTGGCCAATGTGCTCTATCTACGGGGTTTCTCGGGGACCTCAATGGCCCCGCAATTCATCCCTTAGGTGACGCCCGTTTGGCACAAAACCTTAGGAATCGAGCCCCGTCTGGGTAGCGCCCACTTCGACTGCCGGATCCAGGTTTATGAGGACCGAGGGTGGATGGGGATGACCGGACGGCCATGGGTGAGGGCTACGTCCAGGACTTCGGGCTGCAGGGTTACATGATCGATATCGAAGCGCTCGCGCAGAAGATCCTGCATGACGGCCAGGAGCCCGCGCCAGTGATCGAGGTCGTCCACTACCACATGTGCCGACAATGCCATGGTCCCCGATGACAGGGTCCAGATATGCAGATCGTGCACGGATATCGTGCCCGGGACCTCGGCGAGCGCGCGACCGACCGCGCGCAGATCGAGGTGGCTTGGCACCCCCTCCATGAGGACATTGAGGGTCTCACGCAAGAGCTGCACGGTCGAGTACAGGATGAGTCCGGAGATCACGAGCGATAAGATAGGGTCGATCGGGTCCCAGCCCGTGAAGTAGACCACGGCGCCGGCCACCAGGGCCGCCGCCGATCCCAGCAGATCCCCCAATACATGGAGGATCGCGCTACGGGTGTTCAGCGTGTGGCGCTCGCGGCTCAAAGCATAGACCACGCCGCCATTCATGAGGATGCCAAGCGCAGCCACCGCCATCACCGCCCCGCCGGCCACCGCTTCCGGGTGCTGAAGGCGGCGGACGGCGGCGATCACGATCGCGGTCACGACCGCAAGAAGCACGAGACCGTTCACGAAGGCGACGATGATCTCGGTGCGCGCAAAACCGTAGGAGTGGCGCGCCGACGGCGGCCGACGCCCCATCCACACCGCAAACAGCGACAAGGCGAGCGCGAGCGTGTCCGACAGCATGTGACCGGCATCGCTCAAGAGCGCGAGCGAGTGGGCCATGAGTCCGGTACCGGCCTCGATCACCGCGAAGGCCGCGGTCATCGCCAGCGACATCCACAGACCGCGGCCTTCGCGCGGGGCCTCATGGCCGTGATCATGATCGTGGGCCTCGTGATGATGCCCGTGCCCATGGTGTGCGTGGAGGCTGCTCATGGCGACGGCACGGGGTCCCGGGCGTACTCGAAGGCATCATAGAAGAAGGCGTCTGCCGGCAGACCCCGCGACGCCAACACCCCCTTGGCCGCCTCGATCATGCGCGGCGGCCCGCTGCCGTACACCTCGAAACCCGAGAGGTCCGGCCAGTCGGCGGCGACCGCTTCCTGGACATAGCCCGTCCGCCCCTCCCAGGCATCCTCGGAGCCGGGTCGCGACAACACCGGGGTATAGCGGATATGCGCATGTTCGGCTGCCCATCCGAGCGCGAGATCATGGAGATAGAGGTCGGCGCGCGTGCGCGCGCCCCAGTAGAGGGACAACGGCCGCTTACTTCCCTCGATGAGACTCTGCTCGACGATCGCCTTGATCGGCGCGAAGCCGGTGCCGGCCGCCATGAGGATTACGGGCTTGTCGGACTCCTTGCGCAGGAAGAAGGTGCCGAGCGGTCCCTCGAAGCGCAATAGCGCGCGCTCCTGCATGGTGTTGAAGACGTGCCCTGAAAATAGTCCGCCCGGGACATGGCGGATGTGCAGCTCCAGGAATTCGTCGGCCGCCGGGCTGTTGGCGATCGAGAAGCCGCGACGGCGTCCGTCCTTCAAAAGGATATCGATGTATTGGCCGGCCAGATACTGGAGCCGCTCGTTTTGCGGGAGCTTCAGGAAAAGCCGCATGACATCCGGAGCGAGCTTCTCCATGCGCGCCACACGGCAGGGTAGGACCTTTATGACGATGTCCTTCGCGACCCCGATCTCGCGCGCCTCGATCACGACGGGGCCTTCGGGCAGTGCGCGACAAAAGAGCGACAGTCCGGCGGCCCGCTCGGCCTCGCTCAAGGCCTTGGCCTCGTAGGGCTGATGGGTGACGGTGCCCGACAGGATGCGTCCCTTGCAGGTCCCGCATGCGCCGTTGCGACAGCTGTAGGGCAGATGGAAGCCTTCGCGCACGGCCGCCTCGAGCAGCGTCTCTCCGGGGGCGGTGTCGAACTCGTGGCCGCTTGGCTCGATTCGGACTTTCACGGACATTGATCCCTTGGTAACGGAAACCGGGTGGTATTGTCGCCAAAAGCACGCGGCGGCGAAAGAGCGACCCCGCGCAAACGCACCCGGGACGCGAGAAAATGCCGCTCGTCGGTGTCAGCGGACATCGCCCGCGCTCCGTTGACAAAAAGCCGCCCTCGGCCTTTAATGCCGCCTATGCAGAGCGGGACCCAGGTGAGATCATGAGCAATCCCGAGGTCCTCGTCGAGACCGACGCGGTCACGCGCTTCTACGGACGCCACGCGGCCGTGTCGGACATGAGCTTTGTGATACGTCGCGGCGAGGTGCTGGGCTTTCTCGGCCCCAACGGCGCGGGCAAAACCACCACCATGCAGATGCTAAGCGGCAACCTCGCGCCGTCGTCGGGCCGCGTCCTGATTGCCGGACATGATATGCATGAGGCCCCTGAAAAGGCCAAGGCACACCTCGGCTACCTGCCGGAATACCCGCCCTTGTACCGGGAGTTCACGGTCGACGAATATCTCGACTACGCGGCCGCGCTGCGGCGCATTCCGCGCAAGGCGCGGCGCGCGGCGCGCGAGCGCGCCAAGGCGCGCTGCGGGCTCGGCGACGTCGGCGGGCGGCTTAGCGCCAACCTGTCGAAGGGCTTCCAGCAACGCGTGGGGCTCGCGCAGGCGATCATCCACGATCCGGACGTGGTCATACTAGACGAGCCGACCGTGGGTCTCGACCCCATCCAGATCCGCGAGGTCCGCGCCCTCATTCGCGAACTCGGCCGCGAGCACGCCGTGATCCTGTCGACACACATCCTGCCGGAGGTGCAGGCGAGCTGCGACCGCGTTCAGATCATCCACAAGGGCCGACTGGTGCTAAGCGAGAACATCGATACGCTCATGGCGCGCATGGAGTCGCAGGCGCTCATCGCCGCATTTCGCAGGACCCCGAACCTGGATGCCATCGGCAAACTCACGGGGGTACGTTCGGTGACGGTGGACGATGATGGCCGCGTGCGCATCCTCCACGAGCCGGGCGCCGATCCGACCGACGCGATCGTGCGGCTCGCCATAGAGCAAGACTGGGGATTGCGCGAGATCAACCCCGAGCATTCCACGCTCGAATCGATATTTGTGGAATTGACAGGCGAATCGCCGGAGGCGGCATGATACGCACCATCGCCTGGCGCGAGTGGCGCGCGCTGTTTCTGTCGCCGCTTGCCTTCGTCATCCTCGGAGTCACGCAGATCATACTGGCGCGATTGTTCCTGGGACATGTGAACTTGTTTCTCATGATAGAGGGACGTCTCACCACACTGCCGAACGCGCCCGGCCTCACGACGCTTGTCGCGACCCCCTTGCTCGGCAACGCCGGCGTCCTGCTTTTGCTCATCACACCGCTTGCCACCATGCGGCTTATCGCCGAAGAGCGTCACAACCGGACCTTGACTCTTTTGTATTCTTCGCCCGCGTCCCTTACCGAGATCGTGCTCGGCAAATACTTCGGCATCTTGGGCTTCTACGCGGTCATCATCCTCATGAGCCTTGCCATGCCGCTGTCTCTGCTTATAGGCGGGGGGCTCGATTGGGGAGCATTGGCCTGCGGTCTGCTGGGGCTCGTGTTGTTCGCATCGAGTCTCGCCGCCATCGGGCTTTTCATGTCGACCTTGACCCGCCATCCGGCGGTCGCGGCCATGGGCACCTTTGGGGCCGTGTTCTTTCTATGGATCATCGACTACGCCGGACATGGACGCGGCGCAGGCGGCGCGCTCGTGGGCTACCTCTCGATCGTGAACCATTACGAGCCCTTTTTGCGTGGACTCTTCGACACCTCGAATGTCGCCTACTATCTGGTGCTTACCGCGACCTTCCTCGTCTTTAGCGTGCGCCGGCTCGAAACCGACCGCCTGGGGACGCGATGAACTGGGATCGGGCGGTAACCGCCGGCGGGCGCGGACTCTTTGTGGTGCTGTGGCTCGTAGTAGCGGCGCTCGCGCTGTACGCGGCGGCCCGCTTCCACTACGTGGCGGACTGGACGGCCAACGGGCGCAACAGCTTGAGTCGGCCGAGCGTGCATATCGTACGTTCCCTGCATGCCCCGGTGGAGATCACAGCCTTTGCCCGTGGCGCGCGGATACGCCAAGGGCTTGACGCACTCATCGCCAAATACCGGCGAGTGGATTCAGACATCCATCTGAAATTCGTAAACCCCGACAAGCACCCGGCCCTGGTGCGCCACCTCGACATCGGCTTCAACGGGGAACTCGAGATCCGCTACCAGGGGCGGCAGGCCCTGGTGTCCAGCCCCTCGGAGAGTGGTATCACGAATGCCCTCGCGCGGCTTGAACGGACCGGTATCCGTCGACTCACCTTCCTCACGGGAAACGGGGAGCGCAGGGTACAGGACCAATCCGGCCTCGGCCTGTCGTCATGGGCAAGGGAGCTGCGCGCGCGCGGCTTTACCGTCACATCCGCCAACATCAGCAAGGGCGCGCTTTCACCGCAGACCCAAGGCGTCGTGGTCATCGCCGACCCGCGCGTACGCTTTCTGGCAGGCGAGGTCACCACGCTCCAGGACTTCGTCAAGGCCGGTGGCAACCTCCTCATCATGCTCGAACCGGGTCATGCCGAAGGCCTCTCCCCGCTCCTTGTAAAGATGGGCATGCGCGTGCGCAAGGGCTATGCGGTTGATCCGGCCTCGAGCCTGCTCACTGGCGCAAGCCCGGACTTCATCGCCATCCGCCACTATCCGAATCTCGGGCCGGTGCGCGGCATGCATCTCGTGACGGTGTTCCCAACCGCCGCGGCGCTCGCCCTGAAGCCCACCCATGGCCTGAAACCCATCCCTATCCTTGCGACCGGCACCGACGCCTGGACCCAGGAGGCACGACTCGCGGGCCTGGTGTCGCCGCCGCCCGGCATCACACCCTCGGCGCTCACCATCGGCGCGGCCCTCGAGCGCCCCTATAAAAACGGGAAGCAGCGCCTCGTGGTCCTGGGCGACAGCGATTTCGCCGCCAACAGCTACATCGGCGAGGGCGGCAACCTGGCGCTGGCGATGAATCTCGCCAATTGGCTTGCGCACGACGACGCGTTCATCAATCTCCCAAACCGCGCCTCCCCGGACCTCACGCTCACCCTCACAAGCGCCGAGGAGGATGTCATCGCCTTTGGGTTCCTGCTGGTGCTGCCGCTGCTCTTGCTGGGGGCCGGCGTTGCGGTCTGGTGGCGGAGACGGCGGCTATGAGCCTTACGAGGCAGGGCCTTGCCAATGGTGCGCTTGTGGTCGTGGCAGGCGTGCTCGCCTGGGTCCTGTGGTCGCGGCCCGGGCCACGGCCGCAGACGCCGGCCCCGCGACTCGCCCCGGTCAAAAGTACGGCCATCACCGCGATCACGATCACGCGCCCCGGTCGGCCGACGATCCGATTGCACCAGACGGCGGGGCACTGGCAGCTCGTGCAACCCTTCAAGGCCCGCGCCGCGCGCTTTCGCGTGGAGGCCCTCACGGACATCGTCGATGTCAGGCCGCACGACCGCTTCGCGGCGCCGAGCCGACCGCTCGGCGCCTTTGGCCTGGCGCCACCGCAGGCGATCGTGACCTTGAATCACAGGCGCATCCTCATCGGTCGACGCCGGCCGTTTGGGGATCTCCGTTATGTCTTGATCGGGCACACCATCGCCCTGGTACCGGCCGAGATCATCCATCCGCGCCGACTTACAAGCGACAGCTTCTTGAGCACCCGGCTGCTTGGCGACCACATCCATCCGGTGAGCTTCTCGCTACCGGATCTGACGGTGACCCGCCATGACGGTATCTGGCACGCCACCCCAAGCCCCGCCCAGGTCTCCAATGACCGCATAAACGGCTTCGTGGACGCGTGGCGCTACGCGCGCGCGCTGTCTGTCACCCGCTACCATGGCGCCGCCGTAACCGGACGCGTCGTCATCCATTACCATGAACGGGGCACCAGCAAGACGCCGGCCCGCCATACCCTCGTCATCGACATCCTGGCGACCCATCCGGAGCTCGTATTGCTAAGACCGGACCAGGGGCTCGAGTATCACTTTCCGCAGGAGATCGGCGAACGCCTGCTCGCGATCCGCCCCGGTGCCCGAACTTCCTGAGGTCGAGACCACCCGCCGGGGGCTCATCCCGTGGATGCGCGGGGCGCGGATCGCCGATCTCGTGGTGCGCGATCGCCGCCTGCGCTGGCCGATCGCGCCCGATCTCGGCGCGCGCCTGCGCGGTCGCACGATCAAGGACATCGGCCGGCGCGGCAAATACCTGCTGGTGTGGCTCGACCGCGGGGCGCTGATCCTGCATCTGGGTATGTCCGGGAGCCTGCGCGTGGTGGGTGACACACCCGCCGGACCGCACGACCCCTTCGATCTCGTATTGGCCGGCGACCCACGGATGCGTGTCCGTCTGCGCGACCCACGCCGTTTCGGGGCCTTGCTCCATAGCGACGACCCGCTCTCCCACCCGCTCATCGCCACGCTCGGCCCGGAACCCCTCGAGGCAGGCTTCGACGGCCGCTACCTGCACGAGCGGGCCCGCGGACGGACCGTCGCCATCCGCGACCTGCTCCTAAACGGCCATGTCGTCGCCGGTATCGGCAATATCTATGCCAATGAGGCCCTGTTCGAGGCCGGCATCCACCCACGCCGGCCGGCAGGACGCATCAGCGCGGGGCGCTATGACGCGCTCGCCGGCGCCATAATCGCGGTCCTGTCGCAGGCGCTGTCGGCAGGGGGTACGACCTTGAAGGATTTCGCCGCAAGCGACGGGCAACCGGGGTATTTTCAGCAGCAGCTGCGCGTCTATGGGCGCGCCGGAGCGCCCTGCCCGCGTTGCGCGGCGCCGATCGCACGGCTGACGGCAGGCGCGCGCAGCAGCTATTATTGCCCAAGGTGTCAACACTAGCGGCGTCTTGGCCTATACTGTGCAAGCGGCCTCAAGACCGCACACGCAGGGGGCGCGGGACATGAATCAAACAGCGATCGAGCAGCGCTTCGAGGCCTATGGGCTATGGCGCCGCGACCTCGCGCAGGCGTTAGTCGAACTGCGGACATGGCTTGTGGAGCATGGCTTGAGCCAGCCGCACAGCGACCTCCACCTGGAGCGCATGCACAACGTCCTGCGCGACGACAAGCTCTATCTCGCCTTCGTCGCCGAATTTTCACGTGGCAAGTCCGAACTCATCAACGCCCTGTTCTTCGGTGAACAGGGCCGGCGCATCCTACCCTCGAGCGCCGGGCGCACGACCATGTGCCCGACCGAACTCTTTTACGAGGCCGAGCGTCCGGCCTGCATCCGCCTGTTACCGATCGAGACCCGCCGTAACGGCGCTACGATTGCAGAGTTCAAGGGATTTCCCGACGAGTGGCAGACGATCGCCCTGGATGTCAACAACCCACAGGATACGGCCGAGGCCCTGCGTCACATCGCCGAGGTCAAGCGGGTGCCCGCGGAAGAGGCCCGCGCCCTGGGGCTCACCGTCACCAGCGACATCACCAAAACCGGCGCCACGGTCAATGCCGAAGGGGAGGTCGAGATCCCGCGCTGGCGCTATGCGCTCATCAATTTTCCCCACCCGCTTTTGTCCGAAGGGCTTGTGATCCTGGATACCCCGGGACTGAACGCCCTGGGAGCGGAGCCGGAACTGACCCTGAACACCCTGCCCAACGCGCACGCCATCCTGTTCGTGCTGGCCGCCGATACCGGCGTGACGCAGTCGGAGATCTCGGTGTGGCGCGACCACGTGGCCGGCAGTCACAAGGGGCGTCTCGTGGTCCTGAACAAGGTCGACGGGCTGTGGGACGATCTGCGTCACCGCCGCGACGTGGAGCACGAGATCGCCCGCCAGGTCAGCGAGACCGCGCGCTATCTGGGCGTCACCGAACGGCGCGTCTATCCGGTGTCGGCGCAAAAGGCGCTGGCTGGCAAGATCCGCAGTGACCGTGACCTTGAGGAACGCAGCGGCATCGGCGCCCTCGAACGGGCCCTGGCCGACGAGCTCCTGCCCAGCAAGGGCGGCCTTGTCGCCCAGACCGTCGCCCATGAGTTCGGCGAGGTCGAGGCCTCGGTGGAGCGCATCATCGCCCAGAGACTGCAGGGCGTGCGCGAACACTTTGGTGAACTGAGTGCCCTGAACGGCAAGAACATGGACGTGATCGAGCACATGATGGGCAAGGTACGCGCCGATAAGACCGAATTCGATCGCAGCATGCAGCGCTTCCATGCCACGCGCACGATCTTCGCCCAGCAAAGCGCGGCGTTGTACGCCAAGATCAGCCTGCGCCAGCTCGATGCGCTCATCCTGGAGACCAAGAAAACCATGGAGACCTGCCTTACGACTGCGGGTCTCAAGACCGCCATGCAGGCGTTTTTCGAGTACGCGCGCACGCGCATGGACGAAGTGGTCAAGGACAGCCAGGAGATCAAGGCCTTGATGGATGGCGTGTATCAGAAGTTCCAGGAGGAGCATGGGCTTGCCAACATCAAGCCCGCGACCTTCTCGGTCATGCGTTACACGCGCGAGATCAAGCGCCTTCAGGAAAAACACGAGCAGTTCATGGGCGGCCTGTCGCTCATCATGACTGAACAAAAGGCGGTCGTGCGCGGGTTCTTCGAGTCGGCCGTCAGCAAGGTGCGCGCGATCTATGTCAGCGCCAACCGCGACGCCGACGACTGGTTGCGCGACATGATGGCGCCCATGGAGTCCCAGGTGCGCGAGCACCAGGCCCAGCTGCGGCGCCGGCTGGAGAGCATCAAGCGTATCCACCAGGCCAGCGACACCCTCGAGGCGCGCATGGCCGAGCTAAAGCAGGTCCTGGAGGAGATCAGCGAACAGCACCGGACGGTGCACGCCGCGTTCCGTCGCATTCGCAGCCAGCTGGGCGCGGCCCCCTAGGGCCGTCGTGCATCGCCCCTGGCGTCCGATCCGCCGGTTCCGCGGGCTCGTGCGTGGGCGCCATTGGGCCCCGCGCATCGTCTTCTGGGGAAGCGCCGTGCTCGTCGGGCTCTCGGCCGTGGCCCTGACGAAGCTTGGCAATCTCGCGAACACGAGCTTCCTGGCCCTCTACCAGCACTGGCCATGGGCGGCGTTCCTGGTAAGCCCGGCCGGGCTTGTCCTGTCCTTGTGGCTCACCCGCCGGTTCTTTCCCGGGGCCCAGGGGAGCGGCATACCGCAGGTCATCGCGGCGCTGTCGCAGCGTACCGGGGAATCACCCTCGCGATTGCTGTCGGTGCGTATCGCGATCGGCAAGATCCTGCTCACGACCCTCGGGCTGTTCGCCGGCGCCTCGATCGGACGCGAGGGCCCGACCGTCCATGTCGGCGCCTCGTTTACCGCCGCCGCCGGTCGGCTGGCCGGCATTAAGCGCCCCGGGCTCGAACGCGCGCTGATACTGGCAGGCGGCGCCGCCGGTATTGCCGCGGCCTTCAACACCCCTATAGCCGGCATCATGTTCGCGATCGAGGAGCTCGCGCGCGGCTTCGAAGAACACGCCAGCGGCACGATCATCATCACCATCCTCATCGCCGGGCTTACGGCGGTCGCCATCGAGGGGAACTACACCTATTTTGGTGTGACGCAGGCAACGCTCGCGCCGGGCCAATGGCTGCTGGTGCCGGCGTGCGGTATCACGGGCGGCCTTGCCGGCGGCCTCTTCAGCCGCCTGGTGCTCGACCTTAGTCTGCGTCTGCGCGAGACCTTCGCGCGCTACCCCTACCGCCTGGCGCTGATCGCAGGTCTCGTGATTGCGATCCTCGGGGCCATCTCGCATGGCAGCTCCTTCGGCACAGGCTACCCGCAGGCCCGCGCCCTGGTCATGGGCGGCGCGCGCCTGCCATGGTCTTTCCCGCTGACCAAGTGGCTTGCAAGTCTCGCCTCTTACCTGAGCGGCATCCCCGGGGGACTGTTTGCCCCGGCGCTCGCCACCGGGGCCGGATTCGGGGCCGATATCGGCCGGCTGTTCCCGGCCGCGGCGTCGCAGGCGGCCGTCATCCTTGGCATGGTGAGCTATCTGAGCGGCACGGTGCAGACCCCCATCACCGCATTCGTGATCGTGATGGAAATGACCGCCAACAACACCATGCTGTTTCCGCTCATGGCCGCCGCCTTCATCGCCACCCTGACCTCGCGGCTGCTGTGCCGGGAACCGATCTATCAGGGGCTCGCCGGGCGGTTCGTGGCACGTACCGAGACCCGCACGGTAGCGGCAAAGGATTACGATGGGCCGGCCTAAAGGCCCACGCGTACGCCTCATCGCCGGACGCTGGCGGGGGCGCCTGCTGACCTTCCCAGCCGAGCCGGGCCTGCGGCCGACCCCCGACCGCGTGCGCGAGACTCTCTTCAATTGGCTGAATCCGTGGCTTGCCGGGGCACGGTGCCTGGACCTGTTCGCAGGCTCCGGGGCCCTGGGCTTCGAGGCGCTGTCACGGGGCGCGGCGGCCGCGACCCTGGTGGACAGCAACCCCCTGGCAATCGCGGCATTGCGGGAAAATCGCGAACGGCTCGGCGCCGAAGCGATCATAACGGCCTCCGACGGCCTCGACTACCTCGCCGGCCTGGGACCGGCGGCCTTCGATCTCGTTTTTCTCGACCCGCCCTACGCGAGCGGCCTCCTCACCCGTGCCTTGACCGTGATCCTGGCACGGCGCATCCTGACGGCAGCGGGGCTTGTCTATATCGAAAGCGCGGCGGCCGATGGTTTCGAGTTGCCGGCGGGCCTGCGGTGGCATAGGCGCGGGCGCGCGGGTCTCGCCGCCTTCGGTCTTGCCGCACTTACGTCCTGAGGATCACTCGTGACCACCGTCGTCTATCCGGGGACATTCGACCCCTTTACCAATGGCCACACCGACATCGTGCGGCGCGCGGCAGCGCTCTTTCCGCGGGTCATCGTCGGGGTCGCCGCCAATGTGCGCAAGGCCCCGCTCTTTTCCTTGGCACAGCGCGTGGCGCTCGCCGAGGAGGCCTTGACCGGGGTCCCGGGGGTGGCGGTCATCGGTTTCGATACCTTGCTCATGGACTTCATCCATCGTCAGGGGGCGCGGGTCATCGTGCGCGGCCTGCGTGCGCTTTCGGACTTCGAATACGAGTTTCAGATGGCCGGCATGAACCGCCGGCTCGACGCCACGGTCGAGACACTATTCCTGCCGGCATCGGAACGCGACGGTGCGCTGTCGTCGTCCTTCGTCAAGGAAATTGCGGCCTTGGGGGGGACGTAAGCCCCTTCGTTCACCCGGCCGTGAAGGCTGCATTGACGACCGCGTTGCGGTAGACTTGCGCCTCTATCGAGGAGGGCTGCCATGGCCTTAATGATTACCGACGACTGCATCAACTGCGACGTCTGCGAGCCGGAGTGCCCAAACGGGGCCATTTCCCCAGGCGAAGAGATATACCGCATTGATCCGAATTCCTGCACCGAATGCGTGGGCCACTACGATACCCCCCAGTGCGTCGAGGTCTGTCCCGTCGACTGCATCCCCAAGAACCCAGACCGCGTGGAGAGCAAAGAATCCCTGTACGAGAAGTATCTGGCGCTGACCCGCAAGACCGGCTAGGCCCGCATGGCGCTCTTTCGTAAGACGACGGGCGACAAGAGCGAGAAACCGGGCGTCTTCGCCCGCTTGGGCGAACGCCTCGCCGCCACCCGGCGGGCCTTGAGTGGGAACGTCAGCAGTCTCCTTGGACGCAAGCGTACCCTGGATGCAGCGCTGCTCGAGGACCTCGAGACCGCGCTCATCACCGCCGACCTCGGCGTAGACACCGCCAGCGCCGTGATGGCCGACATCACAAGACGCGTGTCGCGCAAGGAGCTCGGCGATACCGAGGCCGTCTATGCGGCCTTACGCACCATCCTCTACGAGATCGTAGCGCCCTGCGAACAACCCTGGCCGATCACGCACCAGCCCGAGATCGTGCTCATGATCGGCGTAAACGGCGCCGGCAAGACCACGACCATCGGGAAACTCGCCGTCCGGCTGCGCGCCGAAGGCCGATCGGTCCTGCTCGCCGCCGGGGACACGTTTCGCGCGGCGGCCATCGAGCAGCTCGGCGAATGGGCGCGCCGGGCCGAGGTCGCCATGATCAGTCAGCCGCGAGGGGCCGATGCCGCCGCCGTCGCCCATGATGCCTTGCAGGCGGCGCGGGCACGAGCGGTGGACGTCCTTTTGATCGATAGCGCCGGTCGTCTGCATACCCAGACTGGACTGATGGACGAGCTCGCCAAGATCAAGCGCACGCTCGCCCGTCTCGATGCGCGCGCCCCGCACCAGGTCCTTCTGATACTGGATGGCGGCATCGGCCAGAACGCGCTGGCCCAGGTCGAGCAATTCCATAAGGCCGTGGGCGTGACCGGCCTGTGCATCACCAAGCTCGACGGGACCGCCAAGGGCGGCGTCGTGTTTGCGCTCGCCAAGCGTTTCGCGCTGCCGATCTACTTCGTGGGCGTCGGCGAATCGGCCGATGACCTGCGCCCCTTCGATGCCCGCTCCTTCGTGGATGCGGTATTGCCGGCCGAACTCGTCGATGATCGAGCTTAAGCACGTCTTCAAGCGTTATCCCCTGGGGATCGAGGCCTTGAGCGACGTCAGTTTCCGTGTGGCGCGCGGCGAGATGGCCTTCCTGACCGGACCCTCGGGGGCCGGCAAGAGCACCGTGCTGAAACTGATCTGTCTGCTGGAGCGCCCGACGCGCGGCCAGGTCATGGTCAATGGCCATGACTTGGCGCGCTTGAAGCCATACCGTCTGCCGCACTTTAGGCGCGAGATCGGCGTAGTCTTCCAGGATAACCGGCTTTTGAATGAACGCACGGTGTTCGACAACGTCGCCCTGCCGCTTTTGGTGGCCGGCGTAACCGGGGATGAGGTACGAAAGCGCGTGTTGGCGGCCCTCGACAAGGTGGGCCTGCGGGGCCGTGAGCGCGGCTTTCCTCTGGCCTTGTCCGGTGGCGAGCAACAACGCGTGGGTATAGCACGCGCGCTCGTGCACCGCCCGGCGCTGCTCATCGCCGACGAGCCGACCGGGAATCTGGACGCCGCCTTATCCGATGACATCATCGACCTCTTCCAGGAGTTCAACGACCACGGCGTCACGGTCCTGATCGCCACCCACGACCTGCGCCAGATCGGACGCTTGCAGGCACGCGTGATCCGGCTCGGCGAGGGTCATATGGTGAGTGCCGCATAAATCGCCCGCCCAGGCTCGCCAAGGACAATCGCGGCTGACGGCCCACCCGTAGTCTGGCAGCGGCAAGGCGCGGCTGACGGCCGTGGCCGGATGGGTCATGATCCCGTTCGGTGCGCGGTCACGATCACGGCGGCGTGCGCCGGGCGAGCCCGCCTGGCCACCCACGACTCCATACGAAAGCCGGCGGTGGCCGCCCCCGGGGCCGGCCACACGGTTAGCGGATACCGCGGCTTGCCGCCCGGTACGCGAACGTGTATGAAAGGGGCGAGCGGGAGACGGGCAACAGCACCTGCCGTGCACGCCACCTGCCGCTCTTGACAGCCCACTCGCGATGGCCATCGCGGGTTACGTAAGAAGGATCGCCATGAAGGCCTACCTGACCCGTCATATGCAAGTCTTCATGAGGACGCTCGGGGACTTCGCGCGCAGTCCGGCGGCTACGTTTCTGACCGTCGTCATGATCGGCGTGACCCTGGTGTTGCCGACCGGTCTCTATGTCGGACTCCTCAATCTGCAACGCCTGACCGCAGGCTTGCAGCCGCGCGGGTCGCTCTCGGTCTACCTGACGAAGGGCGTATCCAATACCGCCACCATCGCCGCCATCCGCCGGATCCCGGGGATCGCCGCTGTGCGCTACATCTCGCCGGCCGAGGGTCTGCGCGAATTCTCGGCCGCCTCCGGTCTGGGCACTACCGCAGTGGCCTTCCGGCACCACAACCCGCTGCCGGGCGTGGCCGTGGTCACGCCTGCCGGGGACACGCCCGCCAGCGTGGCGCGCCTGGCCGCGCAGCTCAAGGTCGTGCCCGGCGTCGCCCACGTGCAATCCAACCTCGCGTGGGTCGAACGCCTCGATGCCGCACTCGCCCTCGGCCACCGGCTGGTCGTGATCCTGGCCGTCGCACTGGGGCTTGCGCTCATCCTTATCATCGGCAATACCACGCGCGCGGCGGTGGCAAGCCGCGCAGACGAGATCGCCGTGGTCAGCCTCGTTGGGGGAACCAATGCCTTCATCCGGCGTCCCTTCTTATATGCCGGGGCATTAACCGGGGGGCTCGGGGCGCTGTGCGCGCTCATCCTCCTGGAAACGGCCTTCCTGGCCCTGGACGGGCCGGTGGCGGCGCTCGATCGCGCCTACGGGGCCCATTACCAGCTGATGGGGCCGGACCTGGGGCAGGCCCTGGGGCTTCTGGGGGTGGGGGCCCTGCTCGGATGGCTGGGGGCCCGGATCGCGGTGGGGCAGGCGTTGCGCTCCCACCGGATCTAGCCGGAGCCGGGCGCGACCCCGGGGAACTATTCCGGGAAATTAGCACTCTCAGGGCGAGAATGCTAAAATGCAGTGTACTTTACGGTCGATACGGACAGTCGAAGGGGGTAGGACATGACCATGCACACCTTGCCAGTCGCCGTCAATGTGAGCGCCGAGGGCGGGCTCTCGCACTACCTGCGGCTTGCCAACGCGGCGCCGGTACTAGACGCCGAACAGGAGCGGCAGCTGGCGATCGAGTACCGGGAGCACAACAACCTCGAAGCCGCGAGGCAGCTCGTACTCTCCCAGCTCCGTTACGTCGTGCGCGTGGCGCGGGCCTTCGCGGGCTACGGCCTACCGCAGGCCGACCTCATCCAGGAGGGTAATATCGGCCTTATGAAGGCCGTCAAGCACTTCGACCCGGCGCACGGCGTACGCCTGGTATCGTTCGCGGTGCATTGGATCCGCGCCGAGATCTACGACTACATCCTGCGCAACTGGCGGATCGTAAAGATCGCCACCACCAAGGCCCAGCGCAAGCTATTCTTCAATCTCCGGCAATCGCGCGCCCGGATCGGCTGGATGAACGAGAGCGAGATCTCGAATCTCGCCGCCGACCTCGACGTGCCGACCGAGACCGTAAAGGAGATGGAGTCGCGCATGGCAAACGCGGATGTGCCGTTCGATGCCCAGGACGATGGCGACGACGAGGAGTTCCGGTCATCGCCGGCGGGCTTCCTGCAGGACATGCGCTACAATCCCGAGAGCCTGCTCGCCCACGCCGATGCCGAGAGTTCGCAGCAGGATCGGTTGCAAAACGCCTTGGTATCGCTGGATGGCCGCAGCCAGGACATCATCCGCAGGCGTTGGCTGGCGGCTGACAAACCGACCCTGCACGAACTGGCGGAGGAATACGGGGTCTCTGCGGAGCGCATCCGTCAGATCGAGAAAAAGGCCCTCGACACCATGAAGGGCGTACTGCTCTCGCCGGAGCCCGCCTAGACGCAGGTCGCTTAGCTATCAAAGGCTAACCGCCCGAGGCTTGTCTAGCCCCGGGTATCTTAGAATAGACCCATTGCGAGCAGACCGGCATCGCGGTCCTGACGCCCACAGGAACCCTCCCAAAGCCGCCGCCACGGCCGGATGGACTGACCCCCAGGCAGGCCGTTATGGGGATAGGCCGCGTTTGCCGCCCCGACCGGGGCTTGGGGCAGGGAACCCATCGTGTCCTGTCGCGCACACTTTCATTTCGGAGGGACGTCTCGCCCCTCAGGCCGCCGAAGGCACGCGGCGCGCCGGGTTGCCGATGACGGTAGAACGGTCCGGGACCGTCTGGATGACGACCGATCCCATGCCGACAATGCAATCGGCGCCCACATCGGCGCCGATCACCGCGCCCTCGCCGATCCAGGTGTTGGCACCTATGACCACGCGCGTGACGTTGTCCTCGCCGCCGATGCCACCGGCGGCGCTACCGTGATAATAGAGCCCGGAGGTGATCGAGACACGGCTTGCGATGCGCACCCCCGAACCGAGATCGACCAGGCCCATGACGCAGTAGGCCCCGATCCCGGCCCGCGCGTGCACGCGCGCCCCACGCTTCGAGAAATAGCTCCCGAAATGGACAGTCGCACCGGTCTCGAAGAGTGCGAGCGTATGGCCATAGTAGGCGCCGCGCGCGGCGTCGCCTATGACTCCCGGAACCAGGGCCAGCAGCTGGGCGCCGAGCGTAAACCCGTCGTCGCGTCCACCGCTATACCGGTCACCCGCCGCCAGTACCAGTGCCGGAAACGCGATCACGGCCCCAAGACCGGCGAGCAAGGCCTGGAGTGCCCCCTTGAAACGCCGAGTCATAGCCTAGAATACGTCGAGACAGAATCTATCCACGGCCTCCGGCAGCCCTGTGATGTCGGGACGCAGGGCGCCGAGCAGAAGCCGCAGTTTCCGCGGTGCCGCGCGGAACCCAAGACGACGGAAGACATCGAGGTCGGCGCACCCGGTATCCGGCACCATGACCGCCTCGGCGCCCTGCGCGAGCGCGGCACGCAGCACCGTGTCGACGAAGGCGACGCGGGCGGTCGGCTCCAGACGCATGACCGCGAATGCCTCCACATAGGCGTTCATGCCGACCCGCTCCGATAGCACCGGCAAAAACGAGAGGCTCACGAGACCCAGGACCTCGCCATGGGCCTCATAGACGTAAGTCGTCACGCGCGGCCGCAGGCGCAGCAGAAAATCGATATCCTCGCGCTCCACCACCTTGGCAAGCAGCGCCTGGGCCGTGCATGCCGACAGGAGCGTGAACGCAGCCGGCGCGTCGGCCGGCTCATAGCATCTCACCCGCCCCGGGTCGCCGGGACCAAGGCGCGTGCTGATAATCGCAGGGACCCCGGCCAGATAACGGAAATTACGCACGCTTTGTACCGTAAGACCGCGTGCGGCAAAGGCCCGCGCTACGGTCTGATTGGCCGGTGTGCCGGCCACGGTCACCGCCACATAGAGCTCATAGCCCTGGTCGCGCGCGCGGTCCAGCATGAGCCCCTGTTGGCGATCGCTCAGGCGGTGGCGCCGATAGCGCCCCGACACGGTAAAGAAGCTCCCGAACACCGCGCGGTACACGCGCCCGCCGACACGCAGGCGCAGCGGCACGAACGCAAGATAGGAGGCGAGATCGCCGTTTGTGGCGCGCAGACCCACGGCCATCGACGGGTCGGCCGTTGGTCTTAGGATGTGCATCGTCAAAAGATCGCGCTCATATACCCAGCAAGGCGGCGTCCAGTTGGCACGCATAAGCGCACTCACCTCTTCGAAGTCCGGACTCACGACCTCGTCGAAACACACCACGGACTCCACATTCCCGATCCCTGCAACCCGACTCGCTTGCACCGTATGTCCCCTTTGTTCGAACAACCCTTGAACACAAGATCCGCGCCTACAGGCGCTCGGCGGCATTCTCTACAAGCTCCACGGCACGCTTAAGGCCATGCTGGCAAACACACGCATACAAAAGCCGCTCGAGCCCGAATGCCGCGCACCCGGTATGGGCCGGCTCTCCGTCACCGGCACCGATCTCGAAACGCGTCCCGAAAAACCGCTCGTGATAATTGAACGAGGCACAAGCAATCGACACGTCCGGCGAGATGTCCACCTTCAGTTCGTACTTCAGGTCGTTGGCCAATTGAAAGAAGCGCAAAGAGGGAAAATCACTCGCAAAAAACGGATCGCACGCAGTCTCGAGCCGTGCCGAAAGATCCAGGAGTTCGACGAGCCGCCAGATGACGTTGATGGCCCTCTCGCGGGCGGCTAAAACCTCATCACGCACACCGAGCCAGACGATCTCGCGCATGGAAAACTCCCATAAGCGGTCTAGTCCCGTAAGGTTCTTCGATTCGTAACGAAAGCATCGACCGTGCGCGGTAAAGGCACTGACCGTCCCCGCCGGGAGGCTTTGGCCCATGAGTGCGCCGTACGTGTGATAGCACACGGCCGGCGAAAGACAGTACTCGGGGGGCGCGATCTCGCCCACGTCCTCGAAAACCGGATCCTCCCCCTGGCGATGGCGCTGCCCGAACCGCTCGATGGCCTCGAAGTCTTCCTTCAAGTGCACGGCAAACGTAACGGAATGGGGAAACGATGCGAAATATCCGGCGCGTCGCAGCCAATCGCTGGGCACGAGCGAATTATAGGACTGGGATACGGCCTGGAATTCACGCGCGGCGAGACGTTCGAGAAGACCATCCAGACGGTTCAGGAGGCCCATGAAGGCCCCACTCCGGCCGACCGTACCTTGCCCCGAGACCCATAGGCCACCCTGTTCGACCAGCTCTTCGTAGGCCTTGGCCGAGAATGCACCCGATTCAAAGGACCGCTCGCGCAGGATTTTAGGAGTGACCGCCAGGCGCTCGACCTGCATCTTACCGATCAGATGTTCGAGCTTGGCCGCCACATCGCCACTCGCCCCGGGACCTTGCAGATCAATCTCGAGACAGTTCGAATCCTGCCGATAGCGGGACTTCACAATGGCGGCGTCGCAATAGCAGGCGCGCTTGGTGATCTCCGTGCATACATCGGGCGGAAGGTTGGCGGGCAACGGGATCGCAAGAGTTTCCATGCCGAGTTCGTCCTTGATTCAGCTATGCCATTGGCCCGACATCCATGTCGGGCATGGCCATGACGCTACCCCGGTCGTCCCGGTTCGTCAATCGGCCGCGGGCATGCCCTCACGGGCAGGGCGCGGGATTGGAGGCACTGCTCAAGGCCCACGAGAAACTCTGCTCATTTCCCGCGGCGTCGGTCATGGCGACGACCAGAGGCGAGGGCACGGGCACCGGCACCTCCACCTCCCAGTCACCGGGAGTGATGGCAAGCGGGGCGCCGTCAGCGGCCCCCGCCACCACCCCCGACAGGTCCTGCCACCGGCCTGCCACTAGGACACCTCCCACCAAAGGCTGAAACACCGACACGCACGCCTGCGGCGGTGTGTTATCGATGCCCACAGACCCCTGGTAAGAGGCCTGATCGCCGGCGGCATCCCGCGCGGTCACGGTCACGCCATGCACGGCGTCACTTAGTCTGCTGGTGTCGATGGCAAAGGCAAACGCCGGGGTCGCCGTCACGGTCTGGTACTGCTGTTGATCGACGGCGATCGTGACCGACACCGGTAGCCCATAAGGGTCCGTCACCGAACCATTCACGACCAACGTTCCATGGGTCCATGGCGGCATGGGCGATACCGTCAACGCCAGCGTGCCGCCGAAAGGTGGTGGGGGAAGGGTACCAAACAAAGGCGATGTTGATTCGGCGAGCGTTCGCGCGTAGGCGAGGAGCGCCGCGGCATTGGGCCCGGATAGCGAATCCCCGGATCCCGGCGGGGCCGCCGCCGCGACCTGCAAAAGGGCATCGGCAAGCCCTTGCCGGTAGGCATCGGCGGACAGCGGGAGCGGCCCTAGCGCCAGCGTGCCGCCGGATCCGGCCCCGTTTAAGAGACCATCGTAGGCGACATCCGCGGCCATGAGGTCTGTGAGCGTCTGCGCCCGGCTGGCATTGGCGTGCGCCCAGTGCGTAAGGGCCGCGAGGACGAGCCCGTAGCGCAGGCCCGCGCCGAGTACCTGCCCGCCGCTACCGGATGCGGACACCGGGTCTGTGATCAGCGGGTCAAATCCGAGCCAATCCGTGAACCCGGTATCGGCGCGCGCCACGGCAGCCCCGGCGGACAATCCCTGGCCCTGAAAATAGCCCTCGGCCGCCACCAGAGCATTCGTTATGGGGGTGATGGCCACCGCTTCGGCGCTGCCCGACTGGTAAGGAAGCGCGGCGCGCAGGGTACCCGATGGGACATTGGCGCCGGCGGTGTTACCGTAGGATCCCCCGCTTGCCACAAGCGTTAAGGTCGTATCGAGACTCTGCACGGATGCCGCGAAATGCCCGCTGTCATCGGTGCGCGTGGTCGCAAGGACACCGTCCGGTCCGAGTACCGTAATCGATGCGCCCGCCACAGGACCGGCGCTCACCACATAACCCGCGACAGATCCCTGCGGTATGGGGGTCGCAGCCCCGGGGTTGCCCAACCGGCAGCCGCTCAAGGCAAGGCCGGCCAGTGACGCTAGCTTGTAGAGTTTTGGTATTTTCACAATAACCTCCATAGCACGACCATGCTGACGGTGGAAATGCGGGACGGGAACGCCGTCTGCGCGGTGATGGCCACGGACCACGACGGCGCAAGCGGCACGGTCATGGCGACCGCGATATTGGCATCGTTTTCGACAACCGCCGGATAGGAGGCGATGGCGTAGCCGGCGTCGTTCAAGCGTTGCCGCTCATCGAACCGATAGCGCGAGATGCCGCCCCCGATGCCGAGCCAGGGGCGAAACGCGTAACTGAAGGGCGCCCTGAGCTCCCAGAACACCAGCACACTGGCGGCGCGCCCGCGTTCGAGGCATGCGTCGGCATGGGCTTCGGTTGCGTACTGGCCGATATCGGCGTCCACGAGCCATCGCTCTCCCGCATACGCCGCGCGCGTCCACTGTCCGGTGAATTGCCAACCAAAGGCGGTCCCCGGGACGAGACCGGCCAGCAGGCCGCCACCTGCGGCCAACTGCCACGCGCCGGCGCCTGCCGGTAGTCCCAGCGCAACCACGAAAATGCCCGCTGTCCAGGTTTTTCTCATGATGTCTTTTGGGTCTCCACGTAGGCCTGCTGCGCCGGGACATAGAGGACCCGGCGCGGGATACGCCAGTCCGCCGCCGCATTCAGGGTATTTGTGCCGACCTGCCCCAGGGCCTCGGATGTCACCGAAGACTGGGCCTCCATGGTCCCGACGATGGTATCCACGCCCTCCACGACCGATTGCGCGAAGGCCGCAAGCGCGGCCTTACGTCGCCCACCCAACACATAGGCCGGAAGGCCGAGGCCATGGTCGGCACCGAAGGCCGTAGCGGCGAACGGCACGACCCGCCCGCCGGGCGTGACCGCCTCGCTGACATTGATCTGCACACGCCCCAACCGCGCCCCGCCGATGTGACCGAGAAGACGGGTCCCGGCGGGCACGATGGCTCGCAGCCCACGAACAGGGGTCTCGATATGCAGGACTACCAGGGCCGGGTCCCGATCCGTGACGCCGTGACGCAAAGTCACCGGGATCCACGACCCGGGCCGGATGCCAAACGTAGGCGGCGGGCTTGCCAGGATCACCGGCTTTACACGCGTCCGGGCTACCGCAAATGGCATGGGGCGGCGCACCGGGGCGCGCGCGGCCGCCACGGCCGGAGGCACGCCCGTGCGCGGGGTGCGGGCGTCGACGAGCCCGAGCAGCCTGTGAAAAAGCGAGGGCGTCGAAGGCCTCTGGCGCACCAGACGGCGGACGATGGCCGCGGGGGTGACGGGCGCTACGACTACCATGACAGCCGTACCGGTCCGATGGCGGTGAGCACGACCAGATGCCAGCGCCGGACGTGGCGGGCCGGGGGCACGAGCGCCAGCGCACAGGCGGTCTGCCGGCTGGGCGTCGGCGGCCGGCATGAGAGGGTGGCCGGAATGCGCTGCCACTTGTGACGACCCCGATAAAGGGCGGCGCCATGAATCGGGCCGAGCGGACCCTTGACGCCCGAGAGCGCGAAACCGAGCACCTGCTCCCCGGGCATGAGCAGCAGCCGGCGCACGCGTAGCGCAATGGTGCGCGCGCCGCGGGCGACAACGACGCGCTTGCGAATCACGACCTGCGGGGGCGGCCCGAAGGCGGCGTAGGCCCACGCACGCGCCCATGGGGAAGAATGGACAAGGCGCGGGGGCGGTACCATCTTGGGCGGCGGCGGGCGCGTAAACAGGATATCGCTCATATAGTGGCGACCACTCAGGCTCGTGCAAACGAGCAGCGATACATAGAATGCCTGCCAATCCATGAAGGCATTTCCGCAATACCGTTTATGGGCCCCGCGCGCCACGGTTATGAGAATGGCGCGCCGCCCCAGCCGGGCCGCCTGGAACAGCGGGTTCGTGAGCGCAAAGCGCGCAGGCGGCGCGCCACTCGGGAAGATGAGACGCAGGCCGAGATCGGGCACGATGGTGGCCGCCAGCGCCCGGTAGGGGCGCAGGAGCACAGTGCGCGCATGCGGCGCAAACGGTCTCAAGGAGGCAGGCAGCGTGGGCATCATGTCGTGGTAATCGCCTCCACGAGGATCCCGGCGGTATCGTGCACACGGCGCGCCACCGTGATCTCGGTCAAGATGAGCGTAAAGCGCTCGCTATGGCGCTGGCCGTCCGGCAGGACGACGTGCAGCACCCCGGACAATCGCACCAGAAAACGACCACGATCCCGGCGCACCAGGCGCCGGTGGCCCGGGCTTTTGGCAAAACTCACCCAGGAACGCAGGCGTGCGGCGCGCACCCGGGCTATGTAGGCGGTCTTGCGCAAGACCCCTACGGTCGTGGCGCGTAGCGGCGGGGCCATCATGTCGAGGGCCTGGACGTAATCGGGTACCACGGTCGCGCCGTTGACGCTCAGGTAATCACGCAGGAATCGCATGGACGCCGCGATGATCTCGCGACGGGAGCGATGGGTAGCGCTCAGCCATTGGATGCGTCCCAGGATGGTCCCGGCACGGTCAACGGCGATAATGGGCGGCGTGCGCCAAGCCACGACAAGGGCCAGCAGGACGAATGCCAGGGCCGCGCAGCCAAAGAGCATCCAGCCCAAAAGCGCATAGCGAGCCAGGCGCTGCATCAAAAGCCCTTGGGGGCCGTGACGGCGCCACACGTTAACGTCGAGAGAAATCATCGGTTCGACCGCTCCTTGGGGGTCCGTCGAATTGCGGCTTGAGGTAATTCGTGTGTATGCGGCTGCCATCGTGAGCGCTCGGCCAGAAATTCGGGTCGGGTGGAATGTGCAGTTCCGGCATGCGCCGCGGAGGCATGGACAAGATGTCCTCGTCTGGGCCATAGAAGTAGTAGTCCGCGGCCTTCGCGGCGCCGGCCCCCACTCCCACGGCCATGGTGGTCCCGACCTGCGAGAGCGCGCCCAAATAGGGGGCAAGCAACGGCTGCGCCGCGCCGGCATTCTCGATGAGGCTTGCTGTGATATAAGGGGCGGCGAGCAGCACGGCACACAAGATGAGATTCAGGATGGTAAACAGCATGTGCGCGTACACGATCATGTAGTCGGCCTTGCCCAACAGGCCCTGAAGATCGGACACGGCGTGCGTGAAGATCGGGGAGAACACCGCCAGCAAAAGCGCCTGCACGACGGGCCACAGCACAAAGAACCCGAGAAGCTTGGCAAAGCCGCGCAACAGCGACAATGTACGGCTCAAGGCCAGCGGGATCGCCACCAGACCGTAGAGGAACGCGAACTGATAACCGATGGCCTGGGCGATCCGCAACAAGGCCTCGAGAAAGGTCGTCATGACCAACGTCGCGTAGTACAGGAGCACGGTGGCAAGACGCAGAGGCAGGGCATTGATCTCTTTTATGGTGCCCCATACCCCGCTCGGCCCTTTGGCCGCCGTGTCGAGCAGGGCGGCCATCTGCGCGGCCACGAGCCGCAGAGAGCCGACCCGACCCATGGCCGCATACAAGGCGTTCAAGTAGTGGTTGACAAGACCGCCGAGCGCGAAATACACCGTCAGGACGACCCCCCACACGGCGACATCGCGGACGACGCGCGCCAGTTGCCCCGCCCCCGACACGGAATCCAGCTGCGCCTCGAGCAGGCGCGTGTACAAGGCCACCACGAAAAGCGAGGGCGTGACCGTACGCATGAGGACGTTGGCCACCGGGGCGGCGGCACGATCAACGCCTCCGGGCGTCAGATAGCCAAGTAGATCCGCCACCAGCGAGGCGCTGCTCATGGGGTCTCTCCAAAGGCACGGTACAGTGACGCCGCTTCTTCAGGCAGGTGGCGCGCATTGTGTCGTTCCGCGGCGCGCCGGATCGCCTGCCGTTCCCGCGCCCGCGCCCGTTTGGCGGCCAGTGCAGCGAGCGCGGCCGTGGAGCGCGCGGTGACATCACCGCTGGTGCGCGCCCCAAGGTTCGTGGCCGACAAACGCAGGTCCTGTCTCACCCCGCGTCCGAGCCAGTGCAGCCGCGCAAGGCTGCCGAAACGGCGCGACTGCTGATGCACGTAGGCCATGGCATCGCGCGCCTTGTGGGCGGCGGCGTCCGTGGTCCCGAGAAACGCCCTGAGACCGTGCGGCAGGCCGTGCGGCAGCCGGCGTTGGGCGTAGCGGGCGAGGTTGCCGTTGGCTATGCTCTTGGCGTCACGCTGCGCGCTACGCAAGGTCGACTCGACCGCCTGCAGCCTGTGGACCTCACTCAAGACCGTGCGGTAAATGGCGATGGTCTGATGAAAAAGGGTCAGGAGCTCCGCGTGCACCGGGGGATCAAAGGTGATATCCCCCACGCCCAAGAAGGCCCCGGCGGGCGCTGCGCCCAGAACCCACAGCACAAGGACGGCGCGCGCCGTTTTCATGGCCCCTCCTCGTAAAACCGCGCCAGGCGCGCGAGCGGATCGGATACCTCCGCCCCGAGGCGCTCCTTGCGCGCCAGACCCTCCGGGGTGGTGTCGGCCAGGGCCAGTATCGCTGCGGGGAAGGTGAGTCGCAGCCCGTAGTACTGGGGGCCGATCGAACGGATCGCCGGTCGCCACGGAAGGTGCAAGGGAAAAGGGAGCCGTTTCCAGACCTCCAGGGCACGGCCTGGCATGCCGATGCGCTCGGCAATCTCCTCCCAGCCATCATTACGGTAGAGCAGCGACCTCAAGGGCATGGAGTTTACGATCTCCTTTTCCATGAGATCGATCTCAGCGAGCCCCTGGGTGACGATATCGACGGCCGCCGCCTCCTTACGCCCCATGCGCGCGATCTCCGAGACGAGACGCGACAACACCCCTGGGGCGTGGGCCACGAATCTGTGGATCTCGTCTAGTAACACGCGCGCCTGATTGCGACCGGAAAACGCCAGATTCAAAAAGCGCAGACAAAGAAACACGAGATAAAACGTGAGTAGCTTGGGGCTTGCCCGATCCACATCCTTCAGGTCTATTCCACTGATCCCGGGGTTGATTTGCACGTTGTCCTGCCCGGCAAATACCCGCCCTTCCGGTGTTTCCAGAAAACTATGGAGATTAGCGGCCATGACGCGCGATGCCTGCCTTTGCTCCGGGCTTGCGTCGTCCAGGGCGTCGAGGGATTTCAAGAGGTCGACGAGCCCCGGGTCTCCGGCCCGGGCGTTCTCGTACAGACGGGTCAGGGCCGCGGCCCCCGCGGCCGCTTCGTGGAAATCGAGCTGGGTACGGCCGTCTGTCAGGATAAAGGCCAGGATATTGAGCGTACCCGAGGCGAGCAGCGGATCTAGGCCGCCGGCAGCCTGCACGCGCGGCGGCAGGGGATTGACGGCCGCCGTCCCCGGATCGAGTTTCACATACACTCCCCCCAGCGCCTCGATGGCCCAGCGATAGGTCGATCCGATCTCGAGCACATACCAGTCGATGCCAAACGGATAGGTCTCGACGATGGTAGCCACCTTGTCGACGCCCTTGCCGGCACCGGTCATGGCCACCGTGAAACCATGGGCCACCGCCTGATGGCTGTAGTCGAAGGCCACGGGCTGCGAGGCCAGGCCCAGGCGCAGCGATTCGGGGTAGGAGGACCCGGTCCGAAAGACCTGCGCGGGGGCCATGGCCGCGATCAGCGCGCCATAGTCGGGGCGCCAGATCGGTGACCGGTAGCCCTGGCCGGGCTGGGATATGCGAAAAAACGGCAGCTGAACGAAGTCGTCGTCGCGCGCCCGGCCGCCCTTGCCCTGCAGACCCTCGACGAGCCGCGCCAGCGCCTGGGGTGGGACACCATCGAGATCGACGCACACCGTATAGGCGTTACGGTGCACGCGCCCATCCTGGTCGGCCACCTGTTGCCGGAACCCCTGCATATCCCTGAGGGCGGCGACCTGCCGCTCCCGCCCCTTACGGGCCAGGGCCCCCTGCGCCACGCGATCGGCCCGTTCAGAGGCACGGAGCACACGCTCGGTGGTCGCAGGCATGATGACCTGGGAGATGTGCAGGCTTATGGCGCCCGAGACGCTCGGTAGGATCCAGGCGGGATCGATATCCGGATAAAGATGGAGATAGAAGACGCGCCAGATGTGGCCATCGACGTCCAGAGACCGCTTGCCGGGTCGCGGTGGCACCACGATCAGTTGCTCGGCGAGCGATAGCCAGGGTTCGAGTCCCGACGGCGCCGGGCCCTTGTCGTAGCTTCGCTGTATGAGCCCGGCGTATTCCAGGACCGTGGCCACCCGGCCGCCCGGGAGCAACGCGCAAAGCTCCGCCGCCAGGACATCGAGTTCGGCGCCGCGTTGCGCCTGCCCATTCAGGGTGCGGCGCACGCCCGCCTCCATTTTGGGCAGGCAACCCACGATGAGCGCGACGGTGTTGACGAGCACATAGGGCGCCAGATGATCGGCGATCTCTGCGCGCATGGCCGCCGCAAATGGGCTCTTTCGGGGCGCCTCTTCATAGTGCGCGAGGTAACGGCTCACGGCTTGCGGATGACGCTCACGCCAGAGATGAAACTCAAGCCAGTACCCGTCCGGCAACCGGTCCAACACCCGACCTATCGTGGCCCATTCCCGCGCGCGACCGGCGCCGTCCTCGAATTCGGCGTCGAGGCCATTCCACAGAATCGCAAGCGATACGGCGCCATCTCCGTGCGCTACGACGTTTTCACTCAAGGCGTGCGACCACGTATAGATGTCGCAGTAACGGCGCGCACCTAATGCCATGCGCCCTCCCGCGCGACGATCCGCGCATCCCGCCTCGAAAGCCAGAAGGCGTACGCAAACACCGCATCGTCACCGATCAGGATCGCGCCTACGCCAAGAGGAAAGGCCACGATCGCGGCGGCAATGGCCATGGCCGCGACTGGCTGCGGCAGGACCACCGACGCGAGTGCGCCGGTTACAGTCGTAAGCCCCGCCCCCGCCGCACCCAGGGGAAGGCCCAGTATGCGCGTGGGGGCCAGACGCTTGTTATAGGCCGTCATCATGACCCGATCACCAAGGCCGCGATACCGTAGGCGCTGGCCGCGAGCACCAGACCCAATACACTGCCCACGACATAGCTGCGCCCGCGATCACCCTGGCCTATCGCGAAATATCCGGCACCTATCAAGATACCGATGATGGCAAGAATGCTCACCACCAGCGCTATGACATCGGTTATGGCGTGTGCGCGTTCCTCGATGGTGATGCGAAGATCCGATCCCTGCGCGTATCCCGGCAGGCGCATGATGGCAAGCGCGGGGGATGTGAAAAAACAGAATATCAAGAGAGTCCAGCGTTTCATGTAAATACCTCCACAGAGGCCCGGCACATTACGCACATCGACGTCTCTGGGGTATTGGGTAAACCGAGGGGCCCATGCGCGGTAGTAATCATCGCCTCGAAAAGGCAGGGTTCATGAGAAATGCGCTCGATCGACACCGAGCAGGTCGTGCGCAAAATGGTCTGCGATAGGGACGCCCGGTAGCGGTTTCTGGGGGCCGCCGCTGAACTGCCTGGCGAGCGCCGTGAATGGTTTAGTGAGAGACGTGTAATGTCTCGTCGTAGGTGTCGAGCCAGAGGGGTTCTGGTGGAGGCGGATCCCGCGAGAGGTTACTGCACTCGCAGCCCGGGCGCCGCAGGACACTAGGCGCCTCGCATAGGATATCGGCGGGGCCGTCCTTATAGACGTGGCGGTTCTCTATTACGGGCCTATTGGATCTCTCATGACGTACGGCATAGGGTCAGGCGCATAACCGCCGGATCCTGTCGGCGGTTTGTCGCAACATGACCGCGATGCCTTGATGGCGGATGGGACCACCGAACGCACCGCCCGAACCTGGGTGTACCGGGAGCCACAGCGGGAGATCTTAAACGCAAGCGGGTCAACGTCGTACGGAAGCGGCACAGCCGACAGCAGGCGATTGCGGCGAACTTTCGGATGCATGTTGTCGGCTGTGTTGAAGATGGCTTGGAGAGGGACTTATAGTAAACGGAGCGTTTACCGAAAGAGCCGATCCCATCTATTATGAACGCGGCCGACAACGTGCGGCTGTTCGAGTGCCCGGAAGAGAGGCGGTCATGAACTGAAAAGGATATGTGGCCTTGGCGCGCGAAGGAGATGGGGTATGACAGGTGGGCCGTTCCACGTGCATAGACTTCGCCTTCGACGCGTTGGCGCCGGCGCACTATGCCCGCCAACCGAAGCGCCACGAGGCCTTCACTCGGGAACTGAGGAGTTGAGGGTTCGGTAACGGGGTAACAGAGCCCCAAATACTCATCGTCTACACCCGAAATATCGCCCTATGTGTTTTCATAGAAATGTTTGGTCACCGCACAGGGTTATGTTGCAGAAAGCTGTGCGGCATCATACGAAAATACGAGCGGCACCATAAACCAACACAAAAAGGCGTAAGGGGAGAGCCACGCAAGACATGCGCAGGCGCCGCCATCCGCCGACGGACCGTTGGCTCAGAGTGGCCGCTCTCTGGAGGGTGCAACCAGCGCAAAGACGTAGGCGGGGACCGGCTGGCCGCGAACACGGAGTCGATTGGGCGCCACGCACTCCAAGCGGGCACCGATCTTGCGCGCTACCCCCGCGCTGGCGTCGTTGCCGAGCGCGACCACGACCTCGATCCTCTGAAGCCCGAGCACGGCAAAGGCGTATTCGACGAGTGCCAGGGCGCATTCGCACGCCACTCCCTGACGGCGGTGCGTTGGCCGTACCCAGTACCCGAGGTTCGCGATGCGATTGTGGGAATCGATACGATTCAGACCGGCGCCACCGATAAACGCCTCCTCGGCCAGTGAGAATATGCCGTACTCGTAGCTCGTCCCCGTCTTATGACCGACGGCCACAGACCGGAACCAGCTACGCGCATCCTGTTCGCTATAGGCCTCTTCGGCCCAGGAAATCCAATGGTCCGCGGCGACCGCGGCCTCGCGGACCGCATACATGAATGCCGTCGCGTCCCGCCTTTCATAGGGACGCAGCACAAATCTCGGTGTGCGGATGATCGACATGCCCGAAATATCCCCTGGACCATTGATGCCTTGCATGCTGCCATGGGTCGGGGCCGATGGGAATCTACGAGACACAAGCGACGGGCCTCTTGCCCATCTCGCGCTGCGGCGGCTGTGATCACGGGCGCCTGGAGTTTTGGGGAAGGGTATATGGGGCCTGGCAACGCGGCAACGGCCAACGAGACCGCATGATCTGGCCTCCCGCAACTCTCCGGGAACAGCAGTCGCGCCCTGGGCCACGATCAGGCACTGCGGATGGGGATGACGGGACGGCCTTTGGATGGAATAGACGGGGGCGGCGCGCCCGGTGGGACCCACGCCTGACCATAGACGACTTCGTAGGTCACAGGCAACCGTCCGTCCTGGCGGAAGCCTTCATAGGCCTGTTCGAAGCGCCGATAGCGCCCCTTGCCCGTGAGCCCGGGGAAACGGGCTGCTGCGGCATTATGCGCCCCGATACGCTTTAAATCGCGCAAGGCAGCACCTACCGACTCGTATGTGAGGGTATAGTGCTCGACATCGAGCACGGGATCCGAGAATCCGGCGTGGATCAGGGCATCCCCCAGGTCATGCATATCCACGAAGCTATGCACATGCGGCCGATCATCGACATGCGCCCAGGCATCACGCAGCTCCCGCAAGGTATCGGGGCCAAAGGTGGCAAAGGTCAACAGGCCGTCCGCGCGCAAGACGCGGCGAAACTCGGCAAAGGCGCGCGGGGCATCCATCCACTGCAGGGCCAGACTCGAATAGATGCAATCGATGCTCTCGGCGCGCAGAGGCAGGTCGTGGGCGTCCGCAACCCACACCGGGCTTGGACGCCACAGCACCCGACGATGGCGCGCGGCGCAAGCCATCGCCCATGCGATATCGCAGGCCAGCACTCGCGCCTTACGAAACCGGCGGCGCAGTCGGGGAAGGGCGTAGCCGGTGCCGGTGCCCACGTCGAGTAAAGTGGCGGGCTCGATACGCAACCATTGAAAGCGACTCAAGAGCTCATCTGCCACAGTGCGCTGCAAGACTGCACTCTCGTCGTAATGGCGCGCCGCGCGATCGAAGCTGTGGCGGATGGCCCCGGGGCTTAGGTCATTCATCGAGGAAATCCCGGATCAGGGCGGCGCTCTGCGGCAGCGCGTTGAGAAATGGCGCATGTCCGCGCCCTATCGCGCATAAACGCGCGTCGGGCATGAGCGCGGCGGTCGCGCGCGCGGCCTCGATCGAGACGATGGTGTCGTCGATGCCGTGCAACAGGAGCGTCGGCGCGCGCACCGCGCGCAAGAGCGGGCGGCAGTCGCTTTCTTGAAGCACCGCAAGCCCCTCCGCCAAGGCCTGCGGTTGCGGCACGCCACCGCCTTCGAGATCCGCCATGAGTGCGCGCACCTCGGACCGCGCGCCGGCACCGGCCTGCAGGGTCAGGAATCGTCGTAAGGCGGCCTCATGATCGACGGCCAACTGCTTGGCGAAGGCCTGAAAGACCGCGGGTTCGGTGCCATGAGGCCAATCGTCGGCGCGCACGAAACGGGGCGTGGCACCGATCAGAATAAGCCGGCTTACGCTTTCGGGATGGCGCGCGGCGAGCGTCAGGGCGATAAGCCCGCCGAGTGACCAACCGAGCCAGGCATGGGCCCCCGGATAACGCGCGGCAAGCCCGGCTGCAAGCGTGTCCGGGTCGAGCGCGCCCGGCTCGTAGGGCGCCTGTCCGTGGCCCGGCAGATCCAGTGATGCACAGGGTAGCGCCAGGGCCTGCTCAAGCCCGGCAAAGACCCTTCGATTCAGTCCCCAACCATGCACGAGCAATAGCATCAAGCACTACCCGGTGGCAGGGCCGCGAGCGCGCCAAGGAGGTGCTCGACATCATCACGGGTATGGGCGGCGCTTAGCGTAATGCGCAGTCGTGCACTGCCGGCGGGCACGGTCGGCGGACGCACAGCGGGCACATGAAGGCCGTGCTCGCGCAACCGCGCGCTGGCGTCGAGGGCGCGGCCGGCGTCGCCCAGAATGACTGGCTGGATCGGGGTGGATGACGGCAAAACCTGCAGGCCGAGTTGCGCGGCACCCGCGCGAAATTCACGGATGCGCTCGCCAAGTTCGGTGCGCCGATACTCCTCGGCCACCGCGATCGCGAGGCTGGCCTTGGCACAAACCGCTAAGGCCGGTGGCAGGGCGGTCGTATAGATATAGGGGCGGGCGGTCTGTACCAGGGCCTCGATGACATCCGTACTGGCCGCCACGAACGCGCCGAACACACCGAAGGCCTTGCCGAGGGTGCCCATGTGGACGAGCGCGGGATCGTGACCAAGGCCGTGAGCGGCCGGCGTGCCACGCCCTTGCGGGCCTACGACACCGAAGGCATGGGCCTCATCCAGCAAGAGTCCGGCGCGGTGGGCCTGGGCGAGCGCGAGCAACCCCGGAACATCCGCGGTATCGCCGTCCATGCTAAAGACCCCGTCGCTGGCCACGACCCCACCGGGTGCAGCCGCGGCCAGCGCGCGCTTGAGGCCTGCGACATCACGGTAGCGGTGCCGGTCGGCCTGCGCAAGGCGCGCCGCATCGATGAGCGAGGCGTGATTGCGCCGGTCCTCGAAGAGCCGGCCGCGGCGCGGGCATAATGTGGCGACGAGCGCGAGGTTTGCCATATAGCCCGTGGAAAAGAGCAGTGCCCGGGGGGTACCCACGAACGCCGCCAGGGCCTCCTCGAGCTCGTGATGTGCCTCGCTGTGACCACCGAGAAGATGCGAGGCGCCGGCCCCCACCCCGTAGCGGCGGGCCCCCTGGCACCAGGCCTCCACGAGTCGCGGGTCGTTGGCGAGCCCCAGGTAATCATTGCTTGCGAACGACAGCAGGGTCCGCCCATCCACCTGGACCGAGGGGCCCTGCGGCGATTGCCGGCGCTCACGCCGCCGCCACAGATCCTGATCGCGCAGACGCGCGAATGTCCGTTCCAGAGTGCTCGCGAAAGGATCGCCCGTCATCGGTCCCGGTCTCGGTTGGGGAGGCGCAAGCATACGTGGGGGCAGGCGCCCGATAAAGACAGGGGCGACTTTGGGCGGTTGGGAAGGCCCGCCACCTTCGCTATCGTGCCCTCTCTTGCGACCTCTGAGGAGCCACCATGATACGACGATTCGCTCTCGGTGGTCTGCTGATCGCCGCGCTGTGCGTGCCGGCGTGGGCGGGCGTAGGCCTAAGCGCCGGCGCCGGAACCCTGGGGCTTGGGCTCACCCTCTCGGCCCCCATCGTTCCGGGATGGGTGGATGCACGCCTATTGGTGAACGGCGGGCGCATCACGCGCCACGAAACGACCGACGGACTCCGCTATAAGGGTCGGGCGCACTTTCGTAATGCCGCGCTGCTCGCCGACCTCTACCCTTTTGGCGGCATTTTCCGTGTCACGGGGGGTGTCTATTACGATGACAACCGGGTCGATCTGACCGGCACGCCCGTAAATGGCATCTACACCGTCAACGGCTACACCGTGCCGGCGGCAGCGGTCGGGCCGGTCACGGGCAGGATCACCTATGCGCGTTTCGCGCCCTACCTGGGATTGGGCGTCGGCAATGGCGCGCGGCCCGGGGCCGGGTTCACCTACGGCGTCGATCTCGGCGTGATGTGGGACCGCCCGACGACGACCTTGAATGCCCCGGGTGCCGCCTACGACCCGGCCCTGGCGGCCGAGATCGCCTCGGTGCGCGCCCAGATCGAAAATCAGGCGAACCGCCTGAAGGCCTATCCGGTGATCTCCGTGAGCCTCGGCTACCGGTTCTGATGTGCGCCCTGGAAGGCGCGCAGCTGCGCCTGCACAAACCGCGCAAGGACCGGGGGCAGGGGGCAGGCGGCGGCGTGCCGCCAGGCCCGGTAGGCGCGCGCGGTCTGACCCGCGCGGCGGTCCATGAGGCCCAGGCCCACCCACAACGCCCCGTCACGAGGAAAACGGCGCAGTGCGCTGCGGTAGGTCGCGCGCGCCGCGACCTGATCCCCGGCGCGCCATTGCGATACCGCCAATAGCGCCCAATAGGACTCGCTGTCGACCCCTACCGCACGCACACCGGCGAGTCGCCGCACGGCAAAGGCCGGCTGGCCGCGGCGCAGATCGACCTGCGCTAGCAGCAGGGCGGCGGGCAACGCCTGTGGATGCCGCTTCAGGGTCGCGCGCAATACCTTACGGGCGCTGCGCAAGCGCGCCCCCTGGAGGTCGAGGGTAGCAAGCAAAAGCGCCGGGCGCAGGGCCCCGGGATTTAGGCGCAGGGCGAGCTTACAGGCCGCGCGCGCCCGTCCGGCCTGTCCGGCCTGCAAGGCCAGCACCGCGCTACGGTACGCCGCGCGCGCCCTTTCGGTAGCCGTCAAGGGTGTGCGGCGCCGGGATATCGCCGCCGCCTGCGCTCGAAACACGAAGTGCGACCGGGGGGCGGCGCATGCGCGACCACTACCGGTGCCGGCACCGGTGCGACCGCACCCTTGGCAGACGGGGCCCGGGGGTGAGACACGGGGCGTCGCGCCAGCGGCTGAGGCCGCGCGGCGACCAGCGGCGCGCGGGCGCGGGGCGCCGCCACGGTATGGCCAGCCGGCGTGGAACGGGCCACCAGGGCATGGGCGGCGGCGCCTGCACGGCCCGGGCTGACATACCACCACATGGCGGCCACGATCGCCGCCGCCACCAGCACCCATCCGGTTATCCGCAAAGGCCATCCAGACCGCTGATCGGTGG